>WGEI01000178.1 GCA_015492875.1 Anaerolineae bacterium
GTGCCCTCGCTGCGCGAGTGGCCTTCGCAAATAGTTGCGCCTGTTTGTTCGGTGCTATAGTTGGATTATTGCGATAGTCCATCATAGTGCCGTGTTTGTTTATACCCCCAACAGGATTTTTAAGGCTTAAAACGGGGGCTTGGGGGCGGTAACCCCCCATAAAAACAGGGGTTTGGGGGCGGCAAGCCCCCATTTTCTCATTGTGCGCCGAGAGTGACAGGGATTTCTAGCGTGTCGTGCCCCCGAACAACCGTTAGGGTGACGGTATCGCCGGGGCGGAAGTTGCTATCGATATAGAGCAGCATGTCCTTGCGACTATAGGTGGGCTGGTCATCGATGGCGACGATGACATCGCCCCCGCTGAAGTAGTAGCGGAAGCCGCGTCGGGTGATTTGGGTGGCTTGGATGCCGGCTTGTGCTGCGGGGCCTTTGGGGTCTACGGCGGTGATGAGTAGGCCGCGCTGGACATTATCGCCGGGGGTGATTTCGCTACCGAGTTCGGCCACTTGTACCCCTAATGTAGGATGGAGATAGCGCCCCTCGCTGATGAGGTCGGGCACAACGCGGGCGATGATATTCGACGGCACGGCGAAACCGATACCTACCGAGCCGCCGCTGGGCGAGTTGATGGCGGTATTGATACCGATGACGTTGCCGCGCGTATCGAGCAGAGGGCCGCCACTATTGCCGGGGTTGATGGCGGCGTCGGTTTGGATAGCTGAGCCGATGAGCGCGCCGCTATCGGTCTCTAGGCGGCGGTTGAGGGCGCTGACGGTGCCAGTGGTCAAAGTACGCTCTAGGCCGAAGGGGTTACCGATGGCGATGACGGTTTGCCCAACGCGCACAAGGTCGCTATTGCCCAGCGGTAAGGGCACGAGTGGCGTCTCAGTATCGATTTGCAGGACAGCGAGGTCGTAGTAGCGGTCTGCGCCGACGAAACGGGCGGGGACAGCTTCGCCATTGGCGAGGATAACGTCCACTTCATCCGCGCCCTCGATAACGTGCAGGTTGGTGATGATGCGGCCTTCGGCGTCATAGATGAAGCCGGAGCCTGTGCCTTCGCGGTTAGTGATGCCGTAGAAGGGGCTGATGGCGCGGCTGCGGCTGATGATGTGCACCACTGAGGGGCTAACGCGCTCATACAGGTTGATGATGATTTGATCGCGCGCGTCGAGTTCGCGGTACATCTCTTCTGGCAGTGGCATTGGGGTAGGGGGTTGCTGGTAAGCGGGTGGGCTATAGGTATAGGCAACCGTATCGGGTGCACTGAGCGCTAAAGCGCCCATTCCCAACGCCAAACCACTGATGAACATGAGCATGAGCGTGAATAGATAAGCTGCGGTCTTGCGTTGCATAGGCGTCTCCCTTTCTGTATGGGTGATAGGCTATCGTTAGTTAGCATAAATGATAGGCCTCCGATGTAGCGTCGGAGGCCTTCTCACTAGGAAGATGGGATAGGCACGAACCTCACGGACTATTTCTTGCTGCTCTTGTCCTCAAGTTGGTTGGCCACCGTCACCGGAATACGACGTGGCTGCGCTTCTGGCGCTTTGGGGAGCATCAGCTTGAGCACGCCATTTTCGTAGGCCGATTGCACCTTATCCACGTCGATAGCGTTCTGCGGGATGCGCAGGCTGCGGCTGAACTTACCGAAGAGGCGTTCGCGCATGTGGACGCGGGTATTGTCTTTCACCTCGATATTCGGTACTTCAGCGCTGATGGTTAACAGGTCATCATGCAGGGTGATGTCAATGTCGTCCGCGTTCACGCCTGGCAGGTCGGCGGCAATCATGAACGCTTCATCAGTCTCATACACATCAAGCGGGAAGGTGTACGGTGTGTTCGTGCCGTTGTCATAGTTACCGTAAATGGTACGCCATGCGTTATCAAATAGGCGATCAACAAATTCTTCCATTTCGGCTATAGTTCGTAATGGTTTCCAACGTACGACGGTCATATCCTATCACCCCCTTAACCTGTTGGACTGATGTTATCGCCTTATGGCACTTTTATAGGTAGCGCGATAGTGTATGAAAAATTTATGCGAAACATATGAGAAGCATAAAAATTATGTAAGAAATACGTAAATGCGGGGGCGTGGTGTACATAAAATAGAGAGGGGGCTATACTGAGGGCATGTGTTTATCTAATGATGCGGGTGAACATGGCAGATAAAACAACAGAGCAACCGCGCCGTTTTGAGTTATGGGTTTTAGTGGCGGCTATTTTGGCCTCTAGCATGGCTTTCATCGATGGTTCGGCGTTGAATGTGGCACTACCGTCGTTACAGGAAGATTTGGGGGCGACCGGCTCGGAAGTGCTGTGGATTGTGAATGGCTATTTGCTGATGTTGGCGTCGCTGATATTGGTGGGCGGCTCGCTGGGCGATTTATATGGGCGGCGGCGGGTTTTCGCTCTTGGCATTGGGCTATTTACGGCGGCTTCTAGCGCCTGTGGCCTCGCCCCGAACACAGGGGTTTTGATTGGGGCACGTGTGGTGCAGGGCTTGGGCGCGGCGTTGATGGTGCCGGGCAGTTTGGCGATTATCTCGGCGGCCTTTCCGCCGGGGCGGCGCGGGCGGGCGATTGGCACGTGGTCGGCCTTCAGCACGATTACGACGATTGGCGGGCCGGTGATTGGCGGCTTTTTGGCACAGGCGGGGCTTTGGCGCTTTGTGTTTTTCATTAACTTGCCGCTGGGTGTGATTGCCCTGTATGCGCTATTGACCTATGTGCCGGAGTCACGAAATGAGCAAGCGCCGCGCGGGTTGGATATACGTGGGGCGCTGTTGAATGTGCTGGCATTGGGCGCGATGACATATGGCTTCATTGAGCTGGGTCGGCTGGGGATTGTTGCTGGTTTGCAAAGCCCGTTGGTGTTAGGGGCGCTTGCAGTGGGCGTTATCGGGTTGATTGTGTTCATTTTGGCAGAGGCGAAAAGCGCGCATCCGATGGTGCCGTTGGGTCTATTTCGCTCGCGGACGTTTAGTGGTGTGAATTTGATGACGCTATTCCTCTATGCGGGATTGACGGGCGTGTTCTTCTTTACGTCGCTCAATCTCATTCAAATACAAAATTATAGCGAATCTTTTGCTGGTTTGACCTTCATTCCCTTTACAATACTATTGGCGTTGCTATCACACTGGTCGGGCGGGTTGGTTGAGCGTTATGGGCCGCGTTTGCCGCTGACGGTGGGGCCGGTCATCGTTGGCGTGAGCTTCATTTTGTTGGCACTGCCGGGCAAAACAGCGGGCGAGGACGCTTTCTTCACGACGTATTTTCTGCCGATTGTGCTTTCGGGCATTGGGATGGGCGTCACGGTTGCGCCATTGACGACGACGGTCATGGGGGCGGTGTCTACGTCGTACTCTGGGGTGGCGTCTGGCGTGAGCAATGCGATTACCCGCACGGCGCAGGTGCTGGCGACGGCGATTTTTGGCGCGATTATGCTGGTGATGTTCTCTGGCAGTTTGTCGGCACAGGTGGATACGCTGGGGTTATCCGATGCACAGCGTGAGGTGGTGCTGGCACAGGCGCAGCGGCTGGGCGGCGCACAAGTGCCCGATGCACTGGCAGCGGCGCAGGCAGAGGTGGTGCAAGCGGCTTATGATGCGGCGTTTATTGCGGGCTTTCGGGTGGTGGCGGTTGTATCGGCGATATTGGCGTGGATAAGCGCGATTATGGCTTGGTTATGGCTAGAAAATCGCCTTGTTCCGTTGGATGATGCCGTGATACAAAATCAACAAGCAGGTGCTTTAGAAGGGGACATTTTATGATAGAGATTGATGTGAAGCAGGAAGATAAAGTGACGATTGTTGAGTTGCACGGGCGGCTAGATAGCGAGGGGGCGCGCAAGGTGCGTGATGCGCTGATGCCCATCGCTGAAGCGGGTAGCCGCGTGTTGCTGGATATGTCTGGTGTGGGTTATATGTCTAGCGCGGGGCTGCGGGTGCTGTTGATGTTCTATCGTAAGGTGGATGAGACGGCTGGGGCGATTGTGATGACGGGGCTTCATCCGCGCATTCGTGATGTGATGGAGATGACGGGTTTTCTCGATTTTTTCTCTACGAGTGAGACGCGGGAGGAGGCGCTGCAGGCGCTGAAGAGCTGAGGATGAGGCGGGCGATGGCTCACCTTTTTTGTTACGCGGGACGCTGCACTATGGTGAAAACAATGCGAGGGTTTCGCCCTCGCGCTCCCACCACTTTTTGTAAAAAGTGGGCAAAAACTTTTTTGGGTGAACGCCCTCGCTGCGCGAGTGGCCTTCGCAAATATGATAAAAGTAAACTTGACGCTATGGATAAATTGTTGCGGTGGTTTGTCCTAATGCCATGTTTGGTGATAACCCCTAACAGGATTTTTAAGGACGCCAGTCCTTAAAACGGGGGCTTGGGGGCAGTCAGTCCCCATCTCATTGCTCGCGGGACGCTGTCCCGCACCCTGCAAGGGAGCGAGGCCCCCTTGACCCCATTGCTCGGCACTGCGTGCCGAAAATGTGATACAGGTGAGCGTGGCGCTGGGGATGGATTGCTGCGATAGTTCGTTCTAGCGCGATGTTTGATACTATCCCCTAACAGGATTTTTAAGGACGCCAGTCCTTAAAGCGGGGGGTTGGGGGCAGTCGGTCCCCATTTGCTGGCGGCGAGAGCGGGCTTGATGGGATATGAGTTGTTCTGATAAGGGTGAATTGCACGTATTTTCCGATTTTTGCGCCGATATGTGGTAATATTGTGCGCCATAATGGGCGTATTAGAGAATAGAGGATCGTTATTTATGCTCATCATTGAAAATCTGGTAAAAATTTATGACAACGGGTTTCAAGCCCTCGATAATGTTAGTTTTGAGGTGCCGGATGGCCAATTTGTGGCGCTAATCGGGTTGAGCGGCTCGGGGAAAAGTACCTTACTGCGCTGTATTAACCGCCTGATTGAGCCAACTGCCGGGCGTATTGTTTGGAATGGTGTCGATGTGACGGCGCTCAGCGATGAGGAGATGCGCTTTTTGCGCCGCCGTATTGGCATGATTTTCCAGCAGTTTAACCTCGTCAAACGCTCTAAGGTGATTACAAATGTCCTTGCTGGGCGCTTGGGTTATACCTCGCCCATTTATAGCCTGTTTAATCACTTTAGCGAGGAAGACCACGAGCGCGCTTTGGCTAATCTGGAACGGGTGGGCATTCGTGACCAAGCCTATAAACGCGCCAGCGAACTCAGTGGTGGCCAGCAGCAGCGGGTGGCGATTGCGCGCGCTTTGATGCAAGACCCTGAACTGATGTTGGCCGATGAACCGGTGGCCAGCCTTGACCCCGCGACTTCGCATGGTGTGATGAAATATCTTGAAGACCTGAACAAGCGCGACGGTTTGACGGTGCTATGTAGTTTGCACTTCCTCAGTTTGGCGCGCACATATGCAGACCGTGTTATTGCCCTCAAAGATGGGCGTATCGCCTTTGATGGCACGCCTGAAGAAATTGATAACGAGCGCTTCAAGCAGATTTATGGCGAAGACGCGGTAGAGGTTCAGATTTCATAGGAGAAGGTGAATTATGGCTAATGAGACAAATGATAATAAGTCATCCCGTACTGCTGCGCCGTTAAAACGCCTCTTTGTTTTTCTGGGCGTGTTGATTGGCTTTGTGATTTATGCCTATGGTTGGACGGTGACCGACGTTGATTTGGGCAAGCCGCAAGACCCGCAACGACAAGAGAATGTCTCCAATGCGTTGGGGGAGTTGCTGTCTCCGCGTTTGCTAGAGCAAGAGCAAGAGGTAGAGGCGATTGCTGCCGCTTTTCGCTTTGGGTGTGATGCCGAGACGGAAATTCCGGTGATTGAAAATGAGTTCGGCGCGACGATAACCTTAGAGCCAAATTGTGGTGAAGAGGGCGATGTGCTCCAAGTGACAATTAGCGGCTTCCAGCCACTGGCTAATTCGCGCTTGCGTTGGGTGCCGCCGGAGGGCAATAGCCGCCCGCTGGAGGATTTAGATACCGCCCGCGAGGAAATTACGCTTAATGAAAATGGCGATTTTGTCGGCCATATCACAGTGCCGCGCTTACGTGCTTCCGATGGCGATATTCACACGGTGGAACTGCGCGCGCTATTGCCAACGGGGCCGGTGATGCCCAGTGATATTACGGGCAAGGTCATTCAGCGCATGATTGAGACGATTTTCATGGCGCTACTGGCTACGTCTGTCGCTATTCCGATTGCGGGCGTTATCAGCTTCTTCGCCGCGCGCAACCTGATGCAGCCGATTAGCTTACTGGCGGGCAATATGCTGGTGTCGTTCATTGGCTTTGCGCTGGGCGTGGTTTTGGGGGGCGTATTGCTGACACCAGTGGGGGCGCTTGGTTTGAGCATTACAGAAGCGCCGCAATTATTGAATTTCTTGCGTAGCGGGTTTGAAGGTTGGCCGCTGGTCTCTGCGTTATTGGTGTTGTTGCTGGGGGCGGTGGTGACGGTGATATTCGCTTTTGCGCTGCTCTTCATCTTCCGCCGCTATATTGATTTTGTCGCCCGCTTTAACGCCCGTCGCCAACTGAAGGTCGGCGCATCTAGCCAACTTTGGGGCAAAAAGGTCTTCGATAGCTTGAACACGGTGGTGATGGCGCTATTCGTTATACTGGCCTTAGGGCTGTTTGCGGGGTGGTTGGTGTATGTTAGCAACGAACTCATCTTTCATGGCGATTTAGTGCGTCCGGAGTTTGTGCGTGCTTTAGACCTTAGCCGCGAGGAAGTGATACCGTTGGCGCCGGGTGAATGGCTACAGAATGCTGTGGCAGATGGTTTTGTGGCGGTGGGGACGTTCCTCAACATCATTGGCACGTTGATTAAGTTGGTGTTGCCGGCGATTGCTGGTGTAATTGGTGGTTTCGTTTTGGCGGGCATCGCTGGTAACTTACTCAGCCCGATTTTACGGGCGATTAAAGCGGATTTATTCTCGCGGTTATTGGGTGCGGTGCTGGCGGCGATTGCTGCGGCTATTCTGATGTATGTGGTGGCTGGCATGGGGCTTTCGGCGACGCTATTCGGGCTATTTCCGCCTTTTGTGGCCGCGTTGCTTGGCGGGCAAGTGGCAGTGTTGTTGTATAACAATGGTATTTACGCCTTCAACTTGCTCTCGCGTGATGAGCTATTCGTCCTAGAACCGGCCTATATTCGCTATGGGCGGCGGGTTGCGTTTGCGCTGGGCGCGGCGGTGCTGTTTGTGATGGTTTTCAATCAGCTGAATGTGACGCGCTCGCTAGTGGATGGCACATTGCCCTCACGCGATACCGTTAGCTTTATGGGGCTAGATATTATCAAATACCAGTGGACGGCCATTCTATATGGCTTGGGGCTGGGGACAATTGTCGGGTATTTGAGCGGCTTACATGCGTCATTCCCGCTTGGTTCGGCGCTGTATAATGTCTCCCGCACTGTGCTCAACACCATTCGCTCTATTGAGCCGCTGATTATGGGTTTGGTGTTTGTGGTATGGGTTGGGATTGGCCCCTTCGCTGGCGTATTGGCACTGACGTTGCACTCTATCGCGGCGTTGGGCAAATTGTATTCGGAGCAGATTGAGAATATTGATCCAGGCCCAATAGAGGCGATTCAATCCACTGGGGCGAACCGTTTGCAGACGATTATCTACGCTGTTGTGCCGCAAATCATCCCGCCATATATCGCTTTCACCATGTACCGCTGGGATATTAACGTGCGTATGTCCACGATTATCGGCTTTGTCGGCGGTGGCGGTATCGGTTTGCTATTGAACCAGCAAATTAACTTGTTGCGCTACCGCGATGCTGGCGTGGCGGTGCTGGCGATTGCGGTTGTGGTCTCCATCCTCGATTATGTCAGCGCAACTTTACGCGAGCGCTTGATTTAAGCGAAATATACGGTTGTAGTGCAGGCGAGGGGTGTGTTTTGCCCCTCGCTTTGTATTTGCACGCCGTCAAACGCCACTTTCTTCGGATGGTGGCGGCTCTTCCTCCTCATGTTTGATATGTTCGACCAATACAGCGCCTAATGTCTCGATAGCCATGCGAATGAGTTCGTCTTTAAGGGCTATTGGTGGTAAATTGGGCGTATCCTCTTTAGATGATTGGTTGACGACGCGCCATGTGGTCATATCTTGGCAATATTCGCAGATATCCGGCGGTTCTTCATCGCTAAAATGTCGTTGCCCACAGTTGGGGCATTCCCAAAGTTTCATGGTGTTTGTCGTTTCTATCGTTGCGGTGATGTCGTGCTGCAAAGGTTGTTCCTTTTGAGACTGTACCATAGAAGTAGTC
>WGEI01000179.1 GCA_015492875.1 Anaerolineae bacterium
AACAAGTAGCGTTTACTTCTGATGTTTTTGGGAACGGCTATTTGGTCGTCTTCCCGCTACCAGATGACACGGTGGCCATGGCGCTCATTATTGATATGTTAGGCTCTGGCACATTAGACGCGGGGTTACCGACCTTTATCGCAGTTTTAAGTTCAGCCTATATTGACCCCGAAATGGCGACAGAGGAAACTGGAACAGAGCCAAGCGATAGCAGTGTTGAAGAACCAATTACTGATGAGTTTGTACCCGAAGGCGCATTACGCCCCTCAGAGATGCCAGCAAATACGATCATCTTCCAGAATGGCATACAGGTGCTCTACCCTGAAGGATGGAGTGCCGTTACCGATGATTATGTCGTTGATATAGCATCGCTGTGGTCTTCTGATTTCAGCAATCTGGTGACCATCTCTGACTATGGGCTATCGGTTGAAGAAGAGTTGCTCTACATTATGCCAACCATTGCTGCTTTGGCGGGTGACGAAGAATTCAACGCTGATGAAGATATGCAGGTGGTAGAACTTGGTGGGCGTGAAGTTTTGCTGTACGACGGGTCTGCCGCTGAGGAAGATGGTTTAGCCGTCCTGTATTACATTGTGCCTGTGACTGATAATCTCAATATCACCGTGCAGCTCATGCCAGCCACCCTCACTGAGGAGGAAGCGCGTGAGGTGGCTGAGTATATTGTGAGCAACATTACCGTGCCAGAGGGCAGCACAGCAACAACTAGCGAAGGCGTCACATTGAGTGTTGTAGATGTCACTTGCACCGATGCAGGTCAATCATATGTCAATGAAGATAGCCCTCAAATTGTAGCAACCTGCCCTGCGAGTTGTGCGGAAACAGGTGGGGCAATTTGGGGTACAGACACGTATACCAGTGATTCATCAATCTGTGTCGCAGCTATCCATGCTGGCGTTATCAGCGATGAAGGCGGTCAAGTTTTGGTCACATGGCAGCCTGGCCAAGAGGCCTATCCATCCAGCGAGCAAAATGGCGTCATCAGTAGCGAATGGGGCGAGTGGGACGAAAGCTTCAACGTCTCTTCACCAGAATAAACTTCACATACAATTACAGTGATGGTAAAGGCGCTCTGATTAGGGCGCCTTTTTCATTATCATGATCATGCACTTTTGACATCGCCTTCTGCAACTGCCCTAGCGGCTTGTGCTAGAAGCGGAATGGCTGCACCCAAGCCAGCAAAGCGCTGGTCTTTTGTTTGGCCACGCACAAAGCGAATGTAAATTTGGGCGGCAATAACCACTAAACGCCATAAACCAAGCGTATGGTAAAAGCGCACATCAGAAACATCGCGCCCACTGCGTTCGGCATAGCGCTGAACTAAATCAGTACGTTTGGGAAAACGCGCATCGCCAACGGGCATAGTGGCTGTTGCTTGCAAGAATGGCGGGTCATCGGGTTCAGTCCAATACGTCAATAACGCCCCTAAATCGCTAAACGGGTCGCCTAAAGTACACATATCCCAATCAAAAATAGCAATGAGTTGACTGGGGTCATTATGGGCGAACATCACATTATCGAGTTTATAGTCATTGTGAACGAGTGTCGGCGGGGGTGATGGGGGGCGGTGTTTTTTTAGCCAGTTATAAACAGCATCCATATCGGGCAGGTCTTCGGTTTTGGCGTTATGCCAGCGTTTATACCAACCTTCAATCTGGCGTTCGATAAAGCCTTCTGGCTTCCCCAAATCGGATAACCCCAAAGAAGCATAATCTACCGCATGAAAATCGGCCAAAGCATCCACTAAGGCATAGCTCATGCGCTGAGGAGCATCGGGAATACCGTCGTAAATTGGTGGGATAGAGCGGCGCACCACGGCACCCTGCCGTCGCTCCATGACGAAAAAGGACGCATCCATCACTTCGGGGTCATCACAATATAGATAGGCGCGGGGAGCATAGGGCAACACTTGCCATAGCACAGAGAGCACACGATATTCGCGGTGCATATCGTGGGCAGAGGGCGCAACAGGGCCTAGCGGCGGGCGACGCAACACATATTGCACATCGCCATAATCAAGTAAGTAGGTTAGGTTGGCCGCCCCACCCCCAAACTGCCGAACAGTTAAAGGGGAATCTGCGCCTTCTAATTTATCTCGTAGATAAGCGGCAATTTTGGCTTCATCAAAACGTTCATCTGGGCGAACATCAATAACATCAGTTTCGCCGGTATCCTTAAACATTGACTACTCCTAAAAATATAATTGGGTTGCGCTTCTTGATTGTACCGAAAATCGCCCAAGTGAAAAACCAGCTTATGGGCAGAAAAGATGGAGGCAACCAGCCCCCATAACAGGCGCAAATTGGTTTGCGAGGGTTTCACCCTCGCGCTCCCACCACTTTTTGTAAAAAGTGGGCAAAAACTTTTCTGGGCGAATGCCCTCGCTGCGCGAGTGGCCTTCGCATATGGTTTCGCTTGTTTACGCGGTGCTAGAGTTGGCGGTTACATTTGAATAACATGATACTGGTTTACAATAATAAAACAGTGGTATTTGGGTAAATGGCAGTGAGCAGACGGGGCTTCCCGCCTTTTTACTAATCTTTATGACTTTTTCACGAAATAATTTGTAATGTTAGGTATACTATATGGTATAAAATAGGTTCAGTGCAGACGTTGTTAGGGAACAATACTATGCGTTTACGTTATCGCATCTTAATTCCATTCATCATTTTGGCAATATTCATCACTGTTTCCATTGTGTTCGCAATGATCTTATCACGAACAATGCGAACTACATTAGAAACAACGCTCACAACTACTGTGCCATTTTTGTTGGCAGCAGAGCGATTACAAACTGACAGCATCCAACTCATCGAGGGTGCTTTTGAGGAAACTCTTAAGCACCTCACAGCGCATGACGTAGACAACGTTGAGACCATGCCATCTAGCAGTTCTGAGGGCGCTTTGGCCTCTTCGTTTGATGATTTGTTTAATGCAATGCGGGAAAATGCTG
>WGEI01000180.1 GCA_015492875.1 Anaerolineae bacterium
CACCGAGCTGCCGCCAGAGGTCAACGAGTTTGAACGAGCTGGCCTAACCGCTGCGCCCTCTGCGGTGGTGCGCCCGCCCCGTGTCGCCGAAAGCCCCGTACAGTTTGAATGTCGCCTCAATCAAGTTATCATCATCAGCGAGCAAAAAGGCGGCGGCAATATCGTCATTGGCACGGTCGTTCATATTCATGTGGATGATAGCATTTGGCGAGAGGGGAATTACATTGATTTGGAAGCCTATCGCCCAATTGGTCGCATGATGGGGTCTACCTATACCCGCATCGCCGAGTTATTTACCATTAATCGCCCGCCCAGCGAGGTGAAGCCCAAGCGCAACTAAATGAACATTCATTCATACAAAAATGCGGTCAATAGGCAAAAGTGTTGAAGTGAAACGTTTGCGCTTTGTGCAAACATTAGAAATTTCCTGAATGTATGATTAAAACTGTTGCCGCTGGTGTCAATTCGTGTTATTCTCTGCCATGGGTGTGCCTCTTTGTATGGGGTGCATGATGTTCCAATGGTCTCCATTTGTATATATTGACCTGTGGGGCATTTGTTAAAGATTTTAGGAGGATTTCTCACAATGAAAAAAGTAACCCGTCTTATTAGCCTGAGCATTGCCGTCATGCTGGTTTTAGGCCTCGTGATTGGTGCTGCCGGGGCGCAGGACGAGAAGGTGCTTCGCCTGAATCTCGGTTCAGAGCCGCCGACTCTCGATCCTTCGCTAGCTACCGATACCACTTCTGTACAAGTTATTACCGAGCTATTCGTCGGCATGACCCGCCTTAACGAAGTGGATGTTATCGTAGAACCTGGTATGGCCACTGACTGGGAAGTTTCCGAAGATGGTTTGACCTATACCTTCCGTCTGATGGACAACGTCTCTTGGGTGCGCTACGATGCCGATAGCGGCGAAGTGGTGCAGGTGATGGACGACGATGGCAACCCGCGTATCGTGAACGCCCATGACTTCGTGTATGGCATCCGCAAGACCCTAGACCCCGAAACCGCAGCTGACTATGCCTACGTGCCCGCTGAATGGATTCTCAATGGCGACGCCGTCAACAGCGGTGAAATGCCGGTAGAAGACCTTGGCGTGCGTGCGGTTGATGACTTCACCGTTGAAATTACAGCCACCAGCCCCGCCAGCTTCCTGCCCAACATTTTCGGCCTGTGGTTCATGGTCGCGCAACCGAGCTGGGTCGTCGAAGAATATGGCGACTTCTGGACTGAAGCTGAAAACATTCAATCCTATGGCCCCTTCGCCTTGGCGGAATGGGAACATGAAGATAGCCTCGTGTTGGTGAAGAACCCCTTCTGGGCGGGTACAGACAGCGTCCCCGCGCCGAAGGTTGACCGCATTGAATTCGCCATGATTACTGAGGTCAGCACCGCCTTTGCCAATTTCGAAGCGGGCACACTCGATGTCTCCGGCGTGCCGTCGGCAGATATTGATCGCGTCATGGCCGACCCAGAGATGAGCGAACTCGTCTTCATCAGCCCACTTGGCTGCACCTACTACTACGGCTTCAACGTTGAGAAAGAACCCTTCACCGATGCTCGTATCCGTCGCGCCTTCTCCATCGCAATTGACCGCCAAGCGATCATCGACAACATCCTGAAGGGTGGCCAAGAGCCGGCTTACTTCTTCTCACGTCAAGACATTCTGACCGCTGCGCCACGTGCTTCCGACTATCCGGATCTCGCTATCAGCAGCAATCCTGAAGATGCCCTGCCGCTCTTCGAAGAATACCTTGCTGACACCGGCCAGACCCGTGAAGACCTGCCCACCATCACCCTGATGCACAACGAGAGTGAATTCCACTCGCTCATCGCGCAAGCTGTGCAGCAGATGTGGAAAGAGAATCTCGGCGTAGATGTACAAATCCAATCGCAGGAATGGGGCACTTACCTCGACCTGCTGGATGAAGACCCGCCGCAAATCTTCCGCCTTGGCTGGTGCCAGGACTATCCGGATGCCCATAACTTCCTGTCGGATGTCTTCCGCAGCGATTCCAGCAACAATCACACCAACTACGCGAGCGAAGAATTCGACGCACTGGTTGACCAAGCACGCCTTGAGACCGACGTTGACGTTCGTACCGATTTGTACGCTCAGGCCGAATACTTGCTCACCAATGCCGACGCCGCTATCGCCCCGATTTACTTCTACACATCGGGCGTGACAGTGACCGCGCCGTACATTGAGCGTACCTACCCAGTCATCGGCACTAACCGCTACGAGAAATGGGACATCGTTTCCGAATAACCGAAGCGCGTTAGGTTTTAACCAAATGTCTGTTTAGGAGAGGGGGCTTCATCACCCCCTCTCCTTCCATAGTTAGCAACACCCCTATTTGAGCGAACTCCTGTGTGGTTGTATTGTTAAAGCCGGATAGGCGCCGGAAATGGGCTTGTAGAGTAAGGGGAACTCATGACTAAATACATTGTTCGTCGCATTTTTCAAATGTTTTTGGCGCTCTTCGTTATTTCTGTCCTCACCTTCATTTTGATGCGCGCAATTCCCGGCGGGCCATGGTCGCGCGAGAAAAAACTGCCAGAGCGTACCGTTGCCCTGCTCAACGAACGTTATAATCTGGATGCGCCAATTGTTGAGCAATATCTCAGCTATATGGCCAATATCAGCCTCCCGCGCTTGACCGATAATGAGTTGCGCCGCTCCACCACCGAAGATTATCTGGTCAATATCTATATTCCCGGCGTTGATAAAACGCTGCGTTGGGGTAATTTTGGGCCAATTTACCAATCCCGCAGCCGCACCGTCAATGATATTTTCCGCGAGAACTTCCCTGTCTCCGCCCAGTTGGGCGTCGCCGCCTTAGCGGTTGCTATCGTGATTGGCATCCCGGCGGGTATTATCGCCGCCCTCAACCGTAACTCCCGTTGGGATTATGTCAGCATGGGCATTGCGCTGCTTGGCGTCTCCGTGCCGGTGATTGTGTCTGGCCCTATTCTGCGCTATTACTTCGGCGTCAATTTGAAAATACTCCCAGTATCTGGTTGGGGCACGTGGCAACATATCGTGATGCCAGCCTTTGCGCTGGGGTTCACCAGCTCTGCGTTGATTGCTCGCCTCACCCGTGCCAGTTTATTGCAGGTTTTGCATGAAGACTATATCCGCACTGCCCGCGCTAAAGGGCTATCGGAGCGGGTTGTGATTGGCCTGCACGCGCTCAAGAATGCGCTCATCCCTGTTGTGACCGTGCTTGGCCCTTTGTTTGCTGGTCTCGTCACTGGCAGCTTCGTCACCGAGCTGATTTTTGACATTCCCGGTTTAGGGCGTTTCTATATTGATAGCATCCGCAACCGCGATTACGCCGTCATCATGGGCACAACGCTCCTCTATGCGGCGATTGTCATCGCAGCCAATTTGGTGGTGGATATTATCTACGCCTGGCTAGACCCGCGCATTCAGTACAGCTAAACGTCACAGCGCATTAGGTGAAAGGATATAAAAGTGGCTAGCACAGTGAGCAAAGATAACGGTATCGTAGACATCTCCGAGCCGATAAAGGGCAAAAGCCTGTGGCGCGATTCATTTGAGCGGCTCGTTCGCAACCGCATGGCGATGCTGGGGATTCTCATCATTATTATCAATATTCTCGTCGCAATTTTTGCCGACCAAATTGCCCGCTTCCCCTATGACTACCAACAGCTAGGGCTAAATAATTCTGCCCCGCAATGGGTGATTGACCTCTTCCCCAA
>WGEI01000181.1 GCA_015492875.1 Anaerolineae bacterium
CTTTAGGCCGCACGTTGCCAGCGCAGGTTTTCTCTTTTCGCCCAAAAAAGGCTTTGGTCAAAGTCACGATGGCGGGCAAAGGCGGGCTACCATAGCGCGCATGGGCATCTGGGTAGGCTTTTGCATCCACGCGGATGACCAGCAAATCGCCCGCCCGCCGTTTAGCCTCACGCTTCAGGGCGTCATCAAGCGGCTTATTGGTCTCTTCACCATCGTAAAAATAAATAATGGCCGGTAACTTTTGGCCGAGTATCTTCTTCAGCCCCCGCGCATCAGTCGTAATCGGCTGATTATGGTCTGTCATCGTTTTATCCTCAGCGGCTTCACATTTATATCTATATCGCCTTTTAGACGCCCTATACGGGCGAAACTTTACCTGCAAAAAGCAAAACGCCCGCTATAAGCGAAGCGGGCAAAGTCTTGCCTGATGATTTTTACTGAATAAATCGGGCTTATTGGTAGCGCCGTGTCAGCGACTCTAGGGTGATACCCTGACGCTTCAAAAAGGCGACTAGGCCGATTTTGTCAATCGTGCGCAATTCGCGAGCAGTCACCTGAACACGCACATGACGGCCAATTTCTGGCACAAAGATGCGCTTGTTCAACATGTTCAGTTTGAACTTGTGGCGCGTGGCCTTCATGGAGTGGCTACGCCGGTTGCCGAATTGCGGCTTACGCTGGGTAATTTTGCGTTTGCTGGGCATGATTGCGTACCTCAACCAGTAACTTATGCTGGCGGCGCAAGCCTCCCGGCAGCGCCGTTCAATGTCAATAGAACTGCGAAATCCCTTGCAGAGCAGCCATTATATACAAAGGAGGCCGCCTTCGAACAGGGTTGATTATCCCAAACTGGCGTTACGCCCATGCAAAATCCCAACTCGAATGCTCGATGCGATAGTGCTATAATGATGCGGCTTATATTCAGCTACATAGCAGCAGACAAAGGCAATACCCCCCATGTTACGATGGCCATTCATCCGTTACCGGCTTTCGGAAAATAATGTATTGTTTCTCGTCGCCGTGGTATTGGGCTTTTTGGTTGGCGTTGGTGTTTGGTTTTTCCGCCAATCTATCGAATGGCTTTATGAACTTTTTGTAGAACAGTTCGCCTATGAATTCTTCGGGCGCTGGTTCGAGAATATAGAACTCCCGCGAGAACTGGGCATTATCCCCATGCTCATCCTCGTCGGCATCATTGTTGGGTTTATTGTCAAACGCTTTATCGGCCACGAAAAGGTGCACGGCGTCTCTGGCATCATGGAGGCGGTGGCCTTAGCTGGTGGTCGTTTGCCCTATATGAAAATGCCCTTCAAAATACTGGCATCGGCGCTATCGCTTGGCGCGGGGGCATCCGTTGGGCCAGAAGACCCCAGCGTCCAAATTGGGGCGAATCTCGGCTCTATGATTGGCCACAAATTACACCTCAAAGAAGAACACCTGACATTGCTCGTTGCTGCCGGCTCTGCTAGCGCTATCTCCGCCGCTTTTAACGCGCCTATAGCAGGCGTTTTTTTTGCCCTTGAAGTTATTCTAGGCGAATTCTCATCGCGCTCATTTGGCGTTGTCGTCTTGGCTTCGGTCATCTCTTCGGCCTTTACGCAGGGGGTGCGTGGTGCAAACCCCATCTTTGGCGGCTTACAATTTGCGCTCGGCAATCCCACTCAGTTGCCCCTCTATGCCTTGCTGGGGCTATTACTTGCGCCCATCGCCGCCCTCACTATCCGCGTCATTTACTGGCAACACGATTTCTGGCACGATCGGGTACAGTTCTCCCCGATGGCCAAAACTGCGCTGGCTGGTGCGTTAGTGGCCATTGTCGCGCTCTTCTTCCCCCAAATTATGGGCGCAGGAGAGCATGTGATGCACGCAGTCCTCAGCGGTGAGGCACATTTCACCATTATCTTCCTCATTGCGCTGGCATTTACCAAATTACTCATGACGGCAGTTAGCGTCGCCGGCGGGTTCGTTGGCGGTGTTTTCGCCCCAACCTTGTTTGTCGGTATCATGTTGGGCAGCGCTTTCGGCCATCTCATGGCGCTCTTCTTGCCAGAGCAAGTCATGGGCGTGCCAGAGGCTTACGCGATTGCTGGCATGGCTGGCATGTTAGCGGGGGTGGTGCGCGCCCCAATCACCGCTATTTTACTGGTCTTTGAGCTAACCAACGACTATTTGCTGATTTTGCCCATGATGCTCACCAGCGTGCTCAGCGTCTTCTTTGCCGACCGCTTCAGCCCCGCCGGTCTCTATCATCTTGGCTTGATACGGCATGGCATACACCTGCGACAAGGGCGCGATGTTGACCTGATGCAGGGTATTCAAGTGCGAGAGGCGATGCACGTCCCACCGCCCACCATACACTACCGCGCCACGCTAGAGGATTTGCGCCGTGAATTGCGCAAACAGCATACTAGCTCATTGTGTGTCGTGGATGATGACGGTTTGTTATATGGCA
>WGEI01000182.1 GCA_015492875.1 Anaerolineae bacterium
CAGCTCTAGGACGATGCAGGTCTTTTCCGTTGTACAGACGAGATTATTATCGAAGCTACCGCCGCGCACAACGTCGCGCCCGGCTTGCTCTAAGTTGGCCGTCTCGTCAACGACAACCGGCGGGTTGCCCGGCCCGGCACAAACCGCGCGCTTCCCGCTTTTCATCGCCTGCCGCACTACACCAGCGCCACCAGTCACAGCAAGCAGACGCACACCTTTATGGGTCATCAAAGCCTGCGCAGATTCTATCGTGGGATGCTCCACGCAAGTGAGCAGATTTTTAGGCCCACCGGCGCTTTGTATAGCGCGGTTCAATAGCTGAACGGTGTAAGCGCTCACACGAGCTGCACCAGGGTGCGCATTAAATACCACAGCATTACCAGCGCTAATCATGCTAATGCCGTTGTTAATTACTGTGGCGGCTGGGTTGGTGCTAGGGGTGATGGCAGCAATGATGCCATAGGGGGCAAACTCGGTAATCATCAAGCCATTATCGCCAGATTTAGCATCGGTAAACAGGAATTCTGGTCCTGGCGTTTTATTGGCAACGAGCAAATTCTTTTGCACTTTATCTTCAACGCGCCCCATACCTGTTTCTTCTACAGCAAACTGAGCTAACACATGGGCATGTTCGCGCGCGGTAGCACGCATCGCTTCAATAATGTGCTTGCGGCGCTCCAAAGGCATATCCGACAGTTCGTGAAAAGCACAGGTTGCCGCTTCAACAGCGCTATCAGGGTCGGGGAAGAGGCCATCGCCGACGGTATGCTCTAACTGGGGTGGCGGTGGTGGCGCAGAAACGCGCGGCTTGCGCTGGGGGCTTTCGCCTAATTCTTGAACGACGTTTTGAATGATGCGATTGAGATGTTGTTCGTCGATAGATTTTGAATCGGTCATAGTTATCGCCTAGTGTAATAATCAAAAAGGCGCATAGAAGCGCTTAAGGTAGTTTAGTCTAACAAAACATTGAGGATGGTCAAAGGTATTCGGCAAAATATATAAACTCAAGAACGCTAGAAAAGTGAATTGGAAATCTCGTAAGTGATAATCGACTCGCTACGGCCTTTCACCGCAATCGGCCCAATTTCACGGGCAACTACAAAATCCTCTACGGCATCATAGACATCTTTGCTGATGAGAATTTGCCCATTGCGCGAATGCGATTGCAAGCGAGCTGCGACATTGACCGTATCACCAACAGCGGTGAAGTCCATAATCTCCGCTGCGCCAACATTACCAACAACGGCCATACCTGTATGAATGCCAAAATTCACTTGCACACGGAACACTGGATCGAGTTTTTGGTGGAAATGATAAAGCTCATCTTGAGTATGAAGCGCTGTTTTCACCGCACGGGCAATATGATCTTCTTGTTCTAGTGGCGTATTGTATAATGCCATCACACCATCACCCAAAAATTTATCAATCGTGCCGCCATATCGCTGAATCATGCTGATGATAAAGGTGTGGTATCGGTTAAGGACACTGATAATCTGCTGGGGGTCATTCTTTTCGCAAAGGGGGGTAAAACCTTCTAAATCTGCAAAAAGCACAGTGACGGGCTGGAGACGCCCGCCAAGTTCAACTTGCAGCGGGTCTTGCAGGAGGCGGTCGACGATTGGCGCAGCAACAAAACGGGAAAAGAGCTTGCGAATCATCTCTTGCCGTTCGACAAGGTCATCCGTTTCTGCTTTGGCACGCAAGCGCGCCTCTAGGCGGGCGATGAGTTCGCGTGGGCTATAAGGCTTCGTCATATAGTCTTCTGCCCCAGCAGCCAAGCCGCGAACGCGGGTATCTACATCGCTAATTGCCGTGAGGATAATCACTGGTATTTTAGCCGTTTCGGGATTTGCTTTAAGCTTACTGACAACATCAATACCACTCATGCCGGGCATATTGAGGTCAAGCAAAATAATATCTGGGTTGTGCTCTTTTGCAATTTCAAGCGCTTTAGGGCCATCTGTGGCTGCTAAAAAATTTAACCCCGCCGCCCCATGCACGATAGCGCGCAACAGCTCAATGTTATCTGGATTATCATCGACGGCTAAAACTGTAGAAGTCACAGGATACCTCCGCTAGCCTAAAAATTGGCGCAGTTTTGCAACCAGTTCTTGCAGGTCAATGGGTTTAGAAATGTAATCATCACACCCAGCCTGCAAAGCGCGTTCACGATCTCCCATCATGGCGTGAGCAGTAAGCGCAATAATCGGGATATGCGCCATATTCTCATCGGCCTTCAGCTGGCGAGTTGCTGTCCAGCCATCAATACGCGGC
>WGEI01000183.1 GCA_015492875.1 Anaerolineae bacterium
CAACGCTGTAGCACGACATATCTTTATCACATGCTGGCCGCACATCCCCAAATTGAGATGGCGCACCCCCTGCGGCCAGAGCCGAAGTTCTTCCTGCGAGAAGATTTTGCCCAATTAACACCAGCAGACTACCTAGCCGCTCATTTTGACGGCGCACAAAAGCCGCTACTGCGTGGCGAAAAGAGCACAACATATATTGAGCGCGAAGCGGCGGCGCAGCGGATTGCGGCGTGGTATCCCAACGCGGCGATTGTCATCAGTTTGCGCGACCCGATTGCGCGGGCGGTGAGCAACTACCGCTTTAGCCGCGATAATGGGCTGGAGACCGCGCCAATGGATGAGGCATTTTATAACGAGACCGCGCGTAGCCAGCAGTATGACCGCGCCCGTTTCTCAACTTCACCCTTCGCCTATCTCCAGCGCGGGCGATATATGGATTATATCGAGATATATTTGCGCTATTTCCCCCGTGAACAGGTGCATATTTTTCTGGCAGAAGAATATGTGGGGCAATTAGCAGGTGTTCAGGCGATTTATCGCGCATTGGGGGCAGATGCGGCCTTTGTGCCGCCGAACTATGCCCAGCGCTACAACGCCAGCGCGGGAGAGCGCCAACCATTGCCGCCCAAATTGCTGGCCTATCTACAAGACTACTACGCAGAGAGCAATGCGCGGCTAGCGGCGTTTTTAGGCCATAACTTGCGTTGCTGGTCAGTTAAATAGCCGCTTCTTCTATCGCCGTGCTCTCTTCAACGGGGGGATTTTCGGCGGCGGCGCGCAGAGCGTTGAAGCTCATGCCCTGTGCCCACATGCCGAGAATGCCCGTTCCCACCACAACCAGCACAAAGCGCAGCCGTAGCATCACCACAATGGCCAGCGCCATCTCTTCACTGAGGCCAAGCGCAGTCATCCCAAAGGCCACCGATAGCTCATACGTCCCCAAACTACCCGGCAACCACGGCGTGGCCATCCCAATCCCCGCAGCAAAGGCCAACCCTACCCCAAACACAGGCGCGGCATCTGGCACGAGGCTACGCACCAAAAGCCACCCCGCCAAGCAAACCAATGACCAGAAGAAGAGCGTCAGGGCGATGACGTAGATGAATTGTGGCGGGCGGCGCAAAATGCGCAAACCTTCTATGCCATTGCGTATGAGGCCGACGATACGGCGGGCGGGGCCAACGCCGAGAAAGCGGCGCAAGATAGGCTCGATGTGCGTTTCCCAAACACCTTCTGTATGCGCGACAATATAGAGCGTGCCCAATAGCCCCAAAACAACCAGCGCCAGCACAAAAGCAAGGCGGTTGAGCGTATCCGGCAGTGGAGCTAATGCCACCAGCACCAGCCCGACAAGCATCATTCCACTGAGGTCTAAGAGCTGGCCGAAGAGTACAGTAGTGAGGCCTTCCGTAAGCGGCACTTTATCGCTACGGCGCAATAGCCCCGCACGGGCGACATCACCCATACGAAACGGCGTGAAGACGCTGAGGAAGTTGCCGACGAAAGTCGCACTCCAGCAAGTGCGATAGGAAGCGCGGCGGTCTAGTAAAATGCGCCAACGATAGCCCGGCAAAAACTGTGACGTGAAGGCGGTGATGAGCGAGAGCGCAAAGAAGCGATAATCTGCCTCCCGCAAAGCGCGTCCCAGCGCGTCTGGGTCAATGCGGCTAATCAGGAAGGCCAGTGCAGCCAAGCCAATAGCGGCGGTGAGCAAGCGGAAGAACCAGCGGCGGGTGCGGGAGCGGGATACGGTTTGCGACATGGGATTATGCCTCGTGATAAAGCGCGTTTGATAACGGGCTTATTGTAGGGCGTCAGGGCGTGGCGTCAATAGGCGAGCAAATCGCATCGCCCATACCCCGACACCATGATTTTTGAAGGGAGGCTTAAGCTAAAACCCGTCTAATTTAATGCAAATCTTCATAGAATGGGTTATATTTACAGCTGGTAGGGATGTGACTTCCAAAATTCATATTACAAAAGTATCGAGGAGTGTGTGATGTTTCGTTTACTCAAAACAATGAGTTTTGTATTGCTGATTGCTGTTTTCAGCTTGACAGGTGCTATTTTGGCGCAGGACGACCATGGCGATGAAGGTGATGATCAAGGCCATGAAGCCCCACATTGGAGTTACGAAGGGGAAAGTGGCCCAGAACATTGGGGAGAGCTTTCTGAAGATTATACTTTATGTGTTGATGGGTCAGCACAATCCCCGATTGATATTGGCGAGGTCATCGATGCCGATTTGACCAATATCACGTTTAATTATGGCGAAACAGCATTGAACATCCTGAATAACGGTCACACGATACAGGTAAACGTTGATGAGGGGAGCAGTATCACCTATCAAGGCATTACCTATAACTTGCTCCAGTTCCACTTCCACCATCCCAGCGAGCACACAGTGAACGGTGAAGCCACCGATATGGAAATTCACTTTGTGCACCAAGACCCGAATTCTGGCAATTTAGCGGTGGTGGGCGTGCTGCTTGTAGGTGGTGCAGATGAAAATACGGCTTATGAAGCGGTATTGTCCAACGCACCATCCGAAGAAACCGAAGTGATGACGGTAGATGGGGCGACGCTCGACCTCAATAGTTTATTGCCAGAACACACCACATACTTCACTTACAATGGTTCGCTAACAACCCCGCCCTGTAGCGAAATTGTGCGTTGGCTGCTCTTGGATACCGAAGTAGCGCTCACAGATGAGCAAATAGAAACGTTCGCATCGATTTTCGAAAACAACGCCCGCCCCGTCCAATCTTCAGAAGGGCGCGACGTTTTCCACGATACCAGCGAATAAGCCCTACCCTACTCTAGAAATACAAGGCCGCCTCTTCATTGGGGCGGTTTTTATATTGGATGTGGCGGCTACCCGCGCCATCTCTCGGATAGATAAATGGTATAGTGTATAGCTTGCTTGCGTCGGGGGAGCGGGTATAGTTAAGTGATTAGTGTTTTTAGGTAGGAGGTTTTTATGAGCGAAATCGTTGGTTTTATTGGGCTGGGGATTATGGGGCGCGGCATGACGCGCAATTTGCTCAAAGCGGGGTTCGAGACCTATGTTTGGAATCGCACAGCAGAGCGGATGAATCCCCTCATTGCTGAAGGGGCGAAGGCGGCAGATAGCCCGCAGGATTTGGCGGCGCACTGCGATATTATCATCACCTGTGTGAGCGATACGCCCGATGTTGAGCAGGTCATACTAGGCGAAGACGGCGTTATCCATGGCGCAAAAGCTGGCAGCTTGGTGATTGATATGAGCACTATCAGCCCCCAGTCCACAAAAGCGATTGCAGAGAAACTCAATGAGCGCGGCATTCATATGCTTGATGCGCCCATTAGCGGCGGCAGCGAGGGCGCAGAAAAAGGCACGCTCTCCATTATGGTAGGCGGTGATGCAGAGCAGGTGCAGCGGGCGATGCCCTATTTTGAGGCGATGGGCAAACGCATTACCCATGTTGGGGCACAGGGCGCCGGCCAAATGGTGAAGCTGGTCAATCAAATTTTGGTGGTGATTAACATGCTCGCCGTGAGCGAAGCGCTGGTGTTTGCGCAGGCGGGCGGCCTCGATTTGCGCAAAACGCTGGAAGCGGTTGAGGCAGGTGCGGCGGGTAGCTGGATGCTGAGCAACCGCGGGCCACAATGTATTGAGCGTGATTGGCGGCCCGGTTTCACTATTGATTTACAGCAAAAAGATCTGCGGCTAGCCCTAGATGCGGGCAAACAGTTGGGTGTGCCGCTCTTGGGCACGGGGATGGTTTCGGCGTTTTATGATGCTTTGCAGCGTGATGGTCTGGGCAGCGAGGGCAATCACGCGCTGATTAAGGCGCTAGAGCGCTTGACGGGGATTGAGGTGGGCGATTAGCTGTTCGACTGAATAGCCAAATGGGTGCAGGTTGCCCCCATACCCCCGTTGTTGATGGGGGTTTACCACCCCCAACCCCCCGTTTCAAGGATTGGCATCCTTGAAAATCCTGTTAGGGGTGTCATCGAGCACCGCGCTAGGATAGACTATCGCAACAACTCACCTTTATCCCATTTTGCGAAGGCCACTCGCGCAGCGAGGGCGTTCGCCCAGAAAAGTTTTTGCCCACTTTTTACAAAAAGTGGCAGGGTGCGGGACAGCGTCCCGCATAACAGCAGCGCTTGCCAACCGAAAAACGAGGGCAGCCCAAAACAGGACTGCCCTTCCCACATTCAACTGCTACGCAAACTCACGAGACAACACGCAGCGTAGCCTTACTCATCCAAAAGCTCAATGCTCAGCGTGTACTCACCTGCCCCAGCATCGCCCTCAGTGCGCACTTCAAGCACTAGCGGGAAATCTGGCGGCAGCTCTAGCTCTTCCCAACCGGGATCATCGGGACTCGTACCAGAGGCCAACACATCGCCCTCTGGCGACAGAATATCGACGAAAGCGCCAATCTCGCTCGTGATGACGATATTGACAATGCCGCCTTCACCCGTGTTAAAAGCATGGTGGGCGCGGCTACCAGCCTCTAGCGTACCCGTCACGCTATCGCCAATCGCCAGCTCATCACCATCGATAATATTAATCGAGGTCGCCCCATCCAAATGCGCCACAGCGGCATCTAGCAGCGGGTCACCATCGCTGAAGAGCGTCTCTTCGGTTACTGGCACGACCACCGTTGGCTCAACACCAGTGCCTTCAATATGAATATTGCCCTCAGCATCTACCGCGCGGCCAAACGTGTACTGAATAACCTCATCATCGGGCATGAACACTTGCTTCACGCTACCGCCCAAACCAGCGGTCGGATAGTGACCGATAATCGCGGCACGGTCGGCAACGGTCATATCGTAGCTGAAGAATTCGCAAGCGCTGGCGCAGGCCGGCCCAACAATCACCGCCACCGAGCCGTTATAGCGCTTATCTTCTGGCGGCAAGTAGAAACGCTCCATGCGGTTATTATCGAAGTAGAAGTCATCAATCTCTTCATCGTAGTAGCCTGTGTTGCCCAACTCATACGGCTCATTGAAGAAATACGCCGCCATCTGGTCGGCCAACCAGCCACTACCGCCGCTATTCTGACGCATGTCGATAATCAAGCCGGGGATACCCTCTGCGTTCATCGCATCAATCATGCGTTCCCACAGTTGGACAGTCAGCAGTTCGTTATCGAAGAAGCTGTAAATCTTCACGTACATGTAACCACTATCGAGCACTTCGTACTCTAGCGGCAGCTCAAAACCACTCAGGCCAGCATTGAACGAGGAGAAACTGAAGCTATCACGCTCAGCAATCGTCGTCAATGTGGCAGTTTGCTCTTCTTCGTCGCCGGGATTTTTGAAGGTGACTTCCACCTCAGTATCGACTGGCCAGCGAACCACATAGCGCAACTGTTGTAAACGGCGCACATGGTCTGCACTGAAGGGCGATGACCACGGCACAGTGTTATCAATCGCCTCAGCAATCGGCACGCCATCCAGCGCGATAATCTCCGTACCCAGTTCCATACCAGCTTCAGCCGCAGGGCTATCGTCTAGCAAGAAGTTGACAATCACACGGCCATCAGTTAGTTCACGAATGGCCATACCCAGACCGCCATCGGTCTCGTAGAAGAAGTCATCGATTACAAAGGCGCTTGTGCCAACATGCCCATCAGGAATAGCCCAAGTAAACCGCATCAGCGCCCGTTTATAGTCATCATTGCTATTGTTGGCTTCGGCCTCTTCGAACATCGGGCGGAACTCTTCGCGCAGGGCATCCCAATCAACGCCCTTGAACTCGGTGAAGGCATATTCTTTGCTCATCAGGTCAACCAATGCATCGAACGCCTCGGTATAGCTCAAGTCGCTGAAGTCATCGGCTTCTGCGCCCTCGCCCTCGATGAGGTCAACCACAGGATAGCGTGAACGGTCAAAGGTGAAGGGGTCGGTGTCCATATCCACCAGCGTATAGCCCTGTGGCACAATGACAATTGGGTCATCTTCAGTGAATAGCAGACCATCTTCGCCAAAGCCAGAGGGGAAGCCTTGCCCTTCTTCTGGCGCATAAATCAGCACCTTGCCGCCGATATACTCGCCGCCGCCCGTCGGGTTCTGCTTCACATGGGTAGAGGCGTAAGCAGTTGACCAACCGCCGCCGAACAAGTCGCGCTCTTCAAGATAGGGGTCACCGAAGATATTCGTCCAATAGGCTACGGCGAACACCATCACGCCCGTTTCCTCGACACCGTCATGATCGACATCGCGCAGCGTGCCGCGCGGCTCAATCGGCAATGTCAGGCTATAGGTGAAGGGCGAAGTGAAGAAATCGGAGGTGATTTGCCCCAATACTTGAGACTCTACCGGCATCAAAAAGCCTTGATTGCGGTCGATAAAGCCAGCTTGGTCTTCAAGAATAATCACAGGTTCAGCGACGCCGGCGGTAAAAAAGGAATTTGTATAAGAAACGGAGCCGGTAATGGACACCGGGCCGCCCTCATCGTTAGTAATCGGGGCTTCCGGCGCGTCTTCCAGCGCTCCAACCAGAGAGACCGCGCCAATCGCCATCACGGACAGTACGGTCATCAACAAGAAAACATATGTCTTGCGATACATATATAGTTGCTCCTAAACGAAACGGATACCATTACTACAACCCGCCCGCTAGCAGAAAAAACTACGGGCTGATAAAAAGTGTGCCGCACTTAGCCCAATTGCGCAACTAATATAACAGGCAATATGACCAAATTCTTAAAATCGTCTCATATTCGCCCCTGTAAACGTCTATCGAAAAAGTTTGTGGTGCGGGACAGCGTCCCGCGTAATAGTCAAATGGGGGTTTACCACCCCCAAACCCCCACTTTAAGCCTTAAAAATCCTGTTGCGGATTATCATCAAACACAGCGCTAGGATGGATTATTACGCCAAGCTCACCTTTATCC
>WGEI01000184.1 GCA_015492875.1 Anaerolineae bacterium
GTTAAAACATGGTCGGTATCTATCCGCACTTCGTGCATGGAATTGGCCACGCTCAAGGCATCGTCCAGCAGAATCACTGTTTGGCGGCTGAGGGGCACTTTACGATCGCCACGCGCAACAAAATCGAGGTTGCCGTTGCGGTCAGTACGGTTTTGTGCGGCAAGCAAAACCTGCCGCTCTAGTTTTTCTAAATCCACACCGCGCGTACTGGCGAAAGCGTTTAACAAACGCCGAGCAGCGGTCTTTGGTCGCCGAATAAGCGCCAAAAGCACCAATTCAGGATAAATTACCTTTTTGCGAAATTCATCTTTGAGGGCAACGGCCTCATTCATGATGGCATCAAGGTCTTTTGAGAGTAAATCCGGGTTAAGAGTTGACATAATTTGCGCTTATCCCCAAAAGTACATATCGGTATTAAATTAACCTAAAACAGGTCGGTTCTACAAGCCTTTGCTTGTTATTCCGCTACCTGCTGGCAGGTTTTCCCCTAGTGTTAGGGGTAATTGGCCATAAACGGGCTGCTGACCAAAAATCACAGCACAAGCAGCATAAGCGGCTGGATCTAACGGGCTATAGGTCACCATATAGGTGCTAACAGGAGAAATAGACAACCAATCATAAGGAGACCAAAGCGCCACCACAGCCGTTCTCTCTAATGGCAAAGCCGCAATCAGGCGCTGTTGAGCGGTATCTGTATAAGCATTAAGCGTGAACGTTATCACGGTTTCGGCTTGTTGTGCTGCCTGCGTTGCCCAGTCAATTTCTTCAGCCGTTGGCGATTGCGATACGGCTAACCAGCGCACTTCATCGCTATAAGCAGCACAAGCCCGTTGAATCACCGTTCGGGTCGCGGGATAAATCATCAAAGTGCTTTCGGGCGATTGTAACGGGATTAAGCCATTTTGGTCGCGGGCAAGTGTAATACCAGCAGCGAATAACTCATCGACCAATAATTGATGCGCTTCAAGCTGCACACGCTCAGCAGCGGTATTGGGGGCTAAAGGTTGCCAATCCAATACCCCAAAGCGCTCTTTAGCCGAAAGAATACGGTAGACAGAATCATCAATGCGTGTTTCATCAATTAGGCCATCACGCACAGCGGCTACAACGGCTTCAATAGCCCGCCCTTGCATCTCTAAGCCAACATTCGCACCAATGAGTATAATGTCATTCCCAGCCAATACAGCCTGTACAGCCGCTTCTGGCGGCGAAAAAGCGCTATCAATGGCATCCATATCCAGAGCATCGGTCACTACTAGGCCATTATAACCCAAATCTTGACGCAACAGCCCTTGTACGAAAGCGGGAGATAAAGAGGCGGGATATTGACTATCTATGGCAGGCAAAAGCAGATGCCCCGCCATGATGGCCGCAACGTCAGCATTGATTGCTGATTGAAACGGCACGAGTTCTATACGTTGCAAACGCTCT
The DNA here is from genome assembly GCA_015492875.1 of Anaerolineae bacterium. Classification (GTDB taxonomy): domain Bacteria; phylum Chloroflexota; class Anaerolineae; order Aggregatilineales; family Phototrophicaceae; genus S146-30. The sequence goes on from WGEI01000184.1 coordinate 1,432, forward strand.
AGGGAATGTGACAATACTGGTAATGCAGTATGAGAATCTACGCTTGTATCGCCATGACCCGGAAAATGTTTAGCCGTAGCAGCGACATTAACGGCTTGCATCCCCTCTACAACGGCGGCAATAATTGGCGCAACTCGTTCAGGACTATCGCCAAAAGCACGACGGCCAATAATCGGATTGGCTATGTTGGTGTTTAAGTCAGCGACTGGGGCTAAATTCATGTTGATGCCGACTGCTTGCAGCTCTTCCCCCAGCGCCCTGCCAAAACGACGGGCTAGCGTCACATCGCCCGAAGCAGCGAGGAGCATCGGCACAGGCCACTGAGTAAATCCATCTTGCAAATGGGCGATAATGCCGCCCTCTTGGTCAATCGCAATAAAGAGCGGCAAACCGCCGCTATCTACTAAAGTCTGTTGGTAGGAATTCGTCAGGCGCGTCACCTGTAATGGCGTGGACACATTACGGCCTAACAAAACAATGGCGCCGGGCTGATATTGCTGTAAAAATTGCTGCTCGCTCTCAATAAGGCTATCGCTATACAGGCTCACCATAAACAGCTGGGCGACTTTTTGCTCTAAAGTCATCCCATTGAGCAAAGCGGTAATGCGCTCCTGTGCGGTTGAAATATGACCGCCGAAACTTAAGCAAATCACTGTAAGGGAAAAAGCGATGTATTTAAGGCGAGACATACAAGAGTTCCTTCACAAGCGCATCAAATGAATTGCAAGTGGCCTCATCATATAAATCTGGATTCAAGCGTATTTCCGTTTGCGGTGCAAAGCTATATATCACACGTAACAGTTCCCAGAATGCAGCAATGTTGAGGGGAGTCCATTCCGTACCTGTTGCAAATCCAATGGCCATCATACGGGGGGTATCGAAAAAATAAGCCATTTCGGGCAGTGTATAGCCATCAACTTCTACTTTCAAGAAAAATGCGCCATAAATAATCTGTTGTGCCAGCAAGTTAATGGCAGCATGTGGCGAAGAGAGCATGACTTGAGCGCCATTGGCGGCCAGAATAATACGAGAGCCGATAAAAGTGCGGGCATTAGACAAGAGATGGCGAACACATTGGCGCATTTGCATAGGGTCTAAACCGCTAATTTCCATCTCTGCCATTTCTATTGGAGCTGAGACGAAAACAGGGGTTAGTTGTTCCCATAAATCAAGTAAAGTTGGCGTAACTTCTGGCACAGCTTTTCTTTTCATCATGTTACCGTATTAACTCGAACATTCTTCACTATAGCATAGAACAAACATTATGCCTTAGAAACCGTTCTGCTGGATGAACATAAATTGTAGAAACGTCTCTTGCTCTGCCGGTGTCATGGGTCTGGGACGGGCTTGCTCTTCAATGATGCCTGTGAATAAATCTATCGTCAGTAAGCGCCCTTGATAAATATAGAGCGTGTCCATAAAAAAGCGACGATTACCCCAAAATTCTTGATCGAAGAAAAGGTTTCCCAAACCATAGTGTATAAAGGCTTCACGAGAATTATCGGAGAAGAATTCGAAAGTTTGGGGTTTATGCGCTTGTGTGCCAATGACAACATCTGCTCCGAAGCTAGCTAATGCACGAAAATCTGCACGCTGTTTTTCTGTTGGCGTGTATTGTTCGGCTTCTTGATATTGTACACTGACAATAACAACATCAGCGGTCATGGCCAACTGAGGAATAACCTCGCTTAACCATGTCATATCGCAATAGGCTGCGCCGGGCCGCCCTATGTCTTCATTCACTAGGGCAATATCGGGACCAGACCAATTACAGGCAAGAAGCGCCACCGTGTTCTGACGGTGCGTGACAACAAAGGGCTGTCTGGCTGCTAACAAAGTTTCTCCACCGCCAACAGTGGCGATATTATTCTCACGAAACATCGCTAAGGTGCGACGATAGGCATCAAAGCCATAGTCATTGTTATGATTGCCACTTAACTCAACAACATCCACCCCTAAAGCGGTGAAGAGCGAAAAATGCTCATCCATAGAGCAAAAGCTGATGACACCGCCGATGTTATCTTCTTCTGCATCGGGACAATCGGGATGAAATGATACTTCGTTGCTGGTGTGGAAGAAATCGACTTGCTGGACATAGGGCAAAATATCGCCAATAGCCCAAGTAACGCCACGTTCCTGCAAAGCCTCTCTTGTGCCCCGCGCTAAAGCGGTCACACCTGAAAGCGTAAAGCGTGTTAGACGGTTGGGAAAATAAGCCGTTGCTTCGTTAACAGAAGAAAAAGCCAAAGGGTATTGTGCGGGCGGATAATCAACTGGATGCACGCCATCAACCCATAAAACGCGCAAACGGGTATTCAGCGCTGCAAATGGGAGTAAAGTATACAGGTTGCGCTGTCGCCATAATACATTTTCTAATGCACTATCTTCAACAAGTTGAATGGATGGATGCAAAATAAAGCCATATTCACTTAACATATAGGCCATGCTTTGAGATAACACCAGCGTATCATCGGGAAAGCCATCCCAAACCGCCTGGAGTTGGTCTCGTGTTATGGTTGCTTTCAACGATGGGAAGGCCACCACTGGCACAAAAAGCGCATAACTACCGGTTTCATCGGAAACAGCGGGGCGCACATATGGGGGTTGTTTAGGCCAATCTTGGGTATAAAGCATCAAGTATTCTGGTACATGAGCACGCCAATAGGCGTTTTGATGCTGGCCTTCAGGATATACGGTATATTGCAGGTTAAGTCCGCGCTGAAGCATGCGCTCATTCATTAAATCCAAACCGGGCGCAGCATAATCATCTGCCCCACGATCGAGGAAAAAACGCATCGTTTCGAGGTTTTCCGCTGTTTGCACTAAAGCGCGCGGGTCTTCTTCCGGTGGCAACTGCCCCATATCAAAAAAGGCGCTATGGCCGCCCACTACGCTAAACAAATTAGGGTATTTCATGGCGATATAATAAGCCCAAAAGCCACCGCGCGAGATGCCGCCAATAGCGCGATACTGCTTATCATCAATGGTGCGATAACGCGCCTCAACGGTTGGCATCAATTCATCAATAAAAACTTGAGGCCATGAATAGGTATCAAAGCGGGTTTCATTGGCAATAAAATCGCCAAAGGGCATCACGACGACAGCGGGCGCAATAAGCCCATCACGAATACCGGTATTCATCCAGTGTGACAGGTAAAGACGTTCCCATTGACCATCATCATCATTAGAGCCGTGCATGAGATAGATAACAGGATAAGCCTCATCAGTTTGCTGGTAGCAGGGCGGCAAGTACACAGTATAGTACATCGTTCGCCCTAAAATGCTGCTGGTATAGGTTTCTCGGCTCATAGAGCCTAGTAGTTCATCGCATGTCGCTTGGGCATAACTGAAGGAAAAGCTCAATACAATAGTAAAAATTGTGATGATAAGGCACTTGCGCATATATACTCCCAATAATAAAAGCAATAAATGTAGAGATGTAGTTTAAGGTTACATTGGGATTATGCAATAGAAAAAGGGCGTAAAAGCACAAGAGAGCCAATTGGCCCTCTTGATACATTTGATTGGATAACAAAAGGATTTACTTGTTACCACCCTTTTCATTTAAGCGATAGCCAATTCCCCGCACATTCACAATCAAATCAGCATTCTGTCCCGCGCTCTTCAACTTACGGCGCAGGTTGCTCACATGTGGGCGAATCACTTCACGGGCTTCGGCTTCATCAATCGTATAACCACGTACTTCGCGCACAAGCTCATGGCAAGGCACAACACGCCCACGATGTGCGGCAAGATAGAGCAGCAAATCAAACTCAGTTGGGGTGAGGTCAATATCTTTATTATTGACTGAAATTTGATAACGGCCAGGGTACACAATAAGGGGGCCAAGTTGCATACTGTTGCCAGAAGTTTCTAGGGCAGGCTCTTCAATACGTGTCGCAGTGCTAGACTCGCCAGCATAAGGGGCAGAGTTCACCTGTATGTCAGCACGAGTGAGTTCATATACATCATTTTTAATCGCCTCGATAAGCTGGCGACGGCGGCGCAGGTTTCGGGCACGCTCGACCCCTCTGGCAACACTTTGACGAATATCCTGACTAGAACAAGGCTTAATCAAATAATCATGTGCGCCCAAACGAAGCGCTTCAACCGTTGTTCCCAAACTGGCATAGCCGGTCATTAATATAACGATAGCATCTGGGGCGCGGTCTTTAATACGGCGCAGAAGTTCTACACCATCTAGTCCAGGCATACGAATATCGGTGAGGACAACATCAAAAGGCTGTTGATCAATCAATGCAAGCGCATCTTCCCCATTTGCCGCCTCACTGACCATATACCCAACACGTTGCAAGGTCTTACTGACTGAGTAGCGATTTGCTGCCTCATCATCTACGACCAGCACATTTGCAGTTTCATGCACATCTGATGACATTAACTACCTCCACTGAATGACCTCGACCAAACGTGTCTGTCCCCCAACCGAAGCCAACTATTCATTCAAAAAAAATAAATTTGATGCTTAATAAAAACCGTGCCTAGTTCACTGTGAAACTATTCTTCGTCAATGATAACTTAGTTTATATATGTTCGCAAGCCTTACAGGGTCATATTTGAACCGTAACATGGCCGTCACAAAGGTATTTCATAAACTGAAAGATAAAGCTTCCGTTTAGATTCAAGGTTTTCGGTTTCGTTAGGCGAAAACGGGGCGGCAATAATCCAAGTTTTACCAAGTAAAATAGCGGCAATCATGCCATTAATGACTAATAATGGGAGCTTGTCTCGAATATGGCGGGGAACTTTTTGCGCAATAAGCCACTTTTTCAACTTTTGGGTGTGACCAAACAGGGTAGGAGGCGCAAATCGGTCTCCTGGCAGGCGTGTCCGAAGCACTATTTGGGCATCGTCTGACAAGAGTAAAATAGCGGCCTCTTTTTGTGGGGAAAAAGAGGCAACAAGTCGCCAGCCTTCAGCATCGAATTTCATGTTTACTGGGGGTGAAAGTGAATAAGACTGCCCAGCAGGTAAAAGGAAATACCCTGTTGAGGGTAAAGGCGCGGTGCTCAGTTCAATGACTACTTGGTCATAATCCATCCGAAATCTCAATTTCCCACCTAATAACACCCAGCGGCCTACTCGCCCATTTTTGGCGAAAGCTATAGCTTGGTTAATGTGGGTATAATCTGGAGCTGTATGGGGGTTGAGTTGTTGGGACGCATGATATATAAAACGTCGCTGCAATGCCAAAGGTAACTGGGTAAAGGTGTTACGTGGCATCGCAATACGAACATCATCTTGGTATAAATAAGGTTGGACTTGCTGTTGGTAAAATTGATGTATTAAATCATCTTCAGCAGTTATAATATCTGCCAAACGGGCAATCGTTTGTATGATATTCGGGTTTATTTGCGCCAGAAGTGGTACAATTTCATGGCGGAGACGATTTCGTAATAATGCGGTATCATCATTAGATGTGTCGTGATGAGGGTTTAGCTGGTGTGATTCACAATAGTTTACTAGCTCAGACTTGGTCATCCCAAGCAGGGGACGAACTAAGGTGATTTCAGGGGCATTGGGTAGCGGAGAAGCAAGCGCCATACCACGCAGTCCCGTAACGCCAGAGCCTCGTAACAGATGTAGTAAAATCGTCTCGGCTTGGTCATCGGCATGATGGCCCGTCACTAGCAAGTGAGCGCCAACTTGGCGACAAACATCGGCGAGAAAGCGATAGCGTAGAGTTCTCGCAGCAGCTTCAATGCCAAGATGTTGGTTTTGGGCAAAGGTGGCAACATCTACCTGCCCTACTGTCACAGGCAAAGCAAGCTGCTTGGCAAAAGTGGCCACAAAAAGAGCATCTTCTTCGCCTGCTCTCCCCCTTAAACCATGATTGAGTGTGGCGACATGAAGTTGCCACGAAAAATGAGGGGCGAGGCGATGGAGGATATGTAAAAGCGCAAGAGAATCTGCGCCGCCGCTAACAGCAATGACAATATTCGCTTGTGGTGGCAACAAGTTCTCGCGTTCAATCAGTCGTTGTACAGTAGGAAGTAATGACATAAGACTTTTAACCTGTTATGCTGTACTAGAAAATATGTGGCCAATTTTCTATCTTACTTGTATTCTACCTGGTTCGTGTTATGTTTAATGCGCGCGGTTTACTGCCCTTGAGGAGTGTTACGTGTTAAGCCCACTCGACTGGTTTTTTGGCCTGTTTTCATTGGACATCGGTATCGACTTAGGCACGGCTAACACCCTTGTCAGCGTACGGGGTAAAGGGATAGTGATTAATGAGCCTTCGTTTGTCGCCTTAAATCGCAAAACCCGTGAACCGCGTGAAGTCGGTGCAAGAGCAAAAGAAATTTGGAGCCGTAACCCGAAAGACATCATCATTGTTCGCCCACTGCGCGATGGTGTTATCAGCGATTTTGAAGTTACAGCCGCCATGCTAGATTATCTAGTGCGCAAAGCTCATGAGCAAACATGGGTGCCTATTCCGCGCCCGCGTGTAGTCGTCGGCATTCCCAGCGGCGTGACGGAAGTTGAAAAGCGCGCCGTGCTCGATGCAACAATTGCTTCTGGTGCACGTGAAGCGCATCTGATTGAAGAACCCGTCGCAGCGGCTATCGGCGCGGGTTTGCCCGTTCTGGAAACACGTGGCAGCATGATTGTTGATATTGGTGGCGGCACAACCGAAGTTGCACTATTTTCGTTGGGCGGGATTGTACTTAGTCGTTCCATCCGCGTGGCGGGCGATGAGATGGATGAGGATATTGTGCAATATATGCGCAACAAGCACAATCTACTCATCGGCGAGCCAACGGCTGAACGTGTGAAAATGACAATTGGTTCTGCCTATCCCCTACCTGAAGAGCGAACTATGGCCGTCAAAGGGCGCAATCTAGTAACAGGCTTGCCAGATTCCATTGATGTGAGTTCTGTAGAAATTCGTGAAGCTATTAGCGGCTCGGTAGATATTATCGTTGACACGGTAAAAGACGCGCTGGATGATACACCGCCGGAACTCATTGCCGATTTAATGGAAAGTGGTATCTGCCTTGCGGGTGGTGGTGCGCTCTTAAAAGGCCTAGCCCAACGCATCTCTGAAGAGGTGAATATCCGCGTATGGGTGGCAGATGATCCGATGACTTGTGTGGCGCGGGGCGCGGGGCGCGTGCTGGAAGATTACAACAATTTGCGCCGTTTGCTAGTTGGCCCAGAGCGCGGAAGCACACGCCATTAAAGGCGGGAAGAGCATCCCATCACAAGCGGGGCGGCTTTTGCTATAATTCCCCTCATCAGGATAAATTCAGGGTTAAGGTGATTGCGTGAGAAGAAATTGGCGCGCAAATCGGATTTTATTTTTCATTGTCACAGTGCTCATCTGTGTAACGTTAATCCTCCTCAGCATCAGCGGGGCGTTAACACCGTTAGAAGAAGTCTTAGCCACACCGTTGAGCGCGTTATCTGGCGTGTTGACGCGCGTTTCTACAACCTTCAGCGGCATTGCGAGCGATATATCACGCCTGCAAAGCTTACAACAGCGCAATGCAGACCTTGAAGAAGCCTTAGCAGAATTGCAACCAGAGCTGGTAGCCCTGAGGGAAATTCAAAACGATTATAACCGCTTAAGCGAGCTGCTAAATTATACACAAGTGACTGAAGAGCAAGAATTTGTCGCCGCTGATGTCATCGCCCTTGACCCATCGGGGTTCTTGCGCTCAATTATCATCAACAAGGGCACGCGCGACGGTATCGAGGTGGGTATGCCTGTGGTTACTGCGCAAGGGTTAATTGGGCGTATTAGCGATGTCGCCGCCGATGCTTCGAGAGTGCGTTTAATTACCGATGAAAACAGCGCCATCAGCGCGCGCTTACAAGCTAGCCGCGCATTGGGGAGTGTGGTTGGGCAGTTAGGTGGCGCGCTAAGAATGACTTTTATCCCCTTAGATGCTTCGGTGCAGGAAGGCGATGTTGTGCTCACCTCTGGGCTTGGGGGCAATTTGCCAGCAGATATTTTCATTGGGGTTGTGACTAGCGCACGGCAAGTTGAGGGGGCGTTATATCAAGAAGCTGAAGTTCGCAGTCTCGTTGATTTTGACTCGCTTGAAATCGTTCTGGTCATCACTAGCTTCCAGCCCATCGACATTTCTGTATTTGACAACGAAGAAGAGACACCCTAAGCGGATTCGCCATGAGTTTAACCTATGTCATTATTTTGATGGGATTAGCAGCGGTAGCTGAAGCGAGCGTGCTCCCCCAAATACGTATTGGACAGGGACAGCCCGACCTTGTTTTTTTGCTCATTCTTTCATGGGCGGCCAATAACGAATTGGAAGAGGGGGTAAACTGGGCATTTATTGGCGGCATCGCCAAAGATTTGCTCTCCGCTGCGCCATTAGGCACATCAACACTGGGCTATCTTCTCATCGTATTTGGGATTAGTGGCTTAGGGCGGCAGGTTTACCGCATGGGATTGTTATTGCTGATTGGTCTGGTGATTGTTGGCACTTTGGTGCAGCAACTTGTCACTATTGTTGTTCTGGCCATAGCAGGCGAGCCGATTAATCTGCTACAAGGCATACAGCAGGTTATATTACCAACACTGCTATATAATCTCATCTTCATTTGGCCAGTCTATGGTTTCATACGCCTGATACAAAATTGGTTAGGCACATCTGTAAGGTAAAGTG
>WGEI01000185.1 GCA_015492875.1 Anaerolineae bacterium
ATGTGTATAAGAGACAGATTATTGTCCTGCCCGAAGGCATCCTCGTATTTAAGCTACGGGAAGCATTGAAACAAATCGCCCGACCAAATCAACTACTCATCATCTCAGAGTTTGAGCCTGAAGCATCTTGGCAAGTGTGGCGGGCTATGAAACGTAACCAAACTATTGTAGCTTTAGCTGATGCCATGGTTTTAGTTCAAGCTGGGGAAAAAGGCGGCACATTTGAAGCGGGCAAAGCCGCTCTAAAATTAAAAAAGCCCCTATTCGTCGTTGCATTTGAGAAAAAACATGCCAGCAACTCTGGCAATCAGCATTTTCTCAGTAAAGGCGCGTATGCCTTAAAAAGAGATAAGACGACGCTTGCGCCAAATATCTCATCTATTGTAGAAATGGTCAAATCAAAGCATAAAGATCGCCAACAACTGCCATTACTAAATTTAACGGACTAACAAATAAGGAGTGCGGGAGCATGTCTCAATCGGACAAGGTGAAGATTTTTGAGATTAAGCAATATATGATTATCTGGCGGCAATTAGAAGAGCGCGCTGTGGGCGATGCCACGATTAAAATTCGTGGGCTGGTGCGCTGCATCGGCGATGAATACGAGATGGATGTTTTCTTCCTCGCGCCGGATAGCCCCTTCCCCGCCCCGTCCTATGACATGGAGGCGAAGAAAGGCGCAATGTACCTGCCGATTGCAGATATGGCGGCCTTTGTCGATACCTTGCGCAACGAAAAACCCATCTACGGGCATTTGCGCGCCGATAACCCGCAATGGACAAGCGTCACCACCACCAAAGAGCCTGTTGGCGAAGGCGAAAACGCTTAAACACTGTCAACTGATATGGGGTAGAGGTTGCCTATGCCGCTAGAATTAGAAGCGCTAGTTGGTCATCTATATGTTGTTGGCGGGCGCTCAATCCGTATGACGCCCCCCGGCTCGCTGGTGGAAGTTGCGCCACGCAAAGCCGCACGTGGGCGTGAGCTGGATACGTTTTTCGTGCTGGTACTGCCCTCTGGCGATGTTAAAGCGCCGACGACCTTCTATGAGCGCATGGCTTCCGCCTTAGCCGAGCAATACTTCAGCCAAAGCGGTAGCGTGACCGCTGCGCTGCGCAATGCGTTCAACGTTGTCAACCAAAACCTCTATGACCACAATATCGCCAATCAGAACCACTATGAAGCGAGTGTAGTGGCGGCGGTGCTCCATGATGACGATGTGTATTTGGCGCGGGTGGGTACGGCGGTGGCTATGCTCCTGCATGAAAACGCGATGCAGACCTACCCCGAAGATTTAACCGCTACTGACGACCTCTTGCGCGCGCCAATGGGCATTCAACCTGTGCCCGACGTGCGGATGAATCGTTATAGCATCAAGCAGGGAACGCGCCTCATACTCGGTGACCATAACGTCGCGGCCTTCGATACGGGACGGGTACATGCCGCGCTCTCTACGCATGACATTAACGAGGCGTTGGTGGTGTTGCATGAGCTGGCGCTGCTCAATGCGACGCTGATGCTGGTGGAATTCGTCTCGCCAGATGCCGAGATAAAGTTGCCCGTGCATGAGGGTGAATCTAGCAAGGATATATTGGAACAAGCGAAAAGTAGCGCCAAAAGTGGGGGCAAAGGCGGCGGTGAAAGCGGCAAACGGCGCAACCGACGTAGCAATCCCGTCACGATACAGGTGAAGCGCGGGTTGGGGAATGGCGCGCTGGGGTTGGCCAAAGTTTTGCGGACTTTCTCGCTGATATTTGACCATTTCTTCCCCCAAGAAACCGATGCCGAAGGAAATACACGGCGGCGCTGGTTCGCCTCTCCAACAGCGACGATTACCGCCATCGTCATCCCGCTCATTGTCGTGTTGCTGGTGGGCGGCTTATGGCTCTTGGGCACGGGCGAAAGCGAGTTTGAGCTGTGCGTTAAAGAAGCCACTGGCGCCGGCAACATCGCCCGCAGCATCGATAGCAACAACCGCACTAGCCTGCTGGCCGCTTGGACACGGGTGCTTGATATTGTGGAAACTTGTAACGCTATGCGCCCCAATGACCCTACACTGGCGGCATTGCGAGCAGAAGGGCAATTTGTCATCGATGGCCTCAACCAGATTACGCGACGCGATGCCATCCCCCTCGCCCCGATACAGGCGGCGACCCTGACGCGCGTCATCTTGCAGGGCAATAACCTGTTCATGCTCGATGATCAAAACAATTGGGTATATCACACACAGCTCAACCCTGATGGGCGGGCGCTGGGCACGGTGGTACAACCCGTAACAGCTATGAGCGGGCAAGGCATAGACCAGTTACAGCTGGGCGATATTATCGATATTGGCTTTGACCAAGAAGAGCGCAAAATCGTGGCGGTGGATAGTGATGGCGTGGTGATACGCTGTTCGCCGCGATTGTTGCTCGATTGCGATGCACAACAGTTGTTATTGCCAGCAACATGGGGCACACCTTCACGGATTGCGTTTTATCTGGGCAACCTCTATGTACTTGACCAAGCCACCAGCCAAATATGGCGCTTTACGCCAACGGCGGGGCGCTATGCCAGCCAGCCAACGCCCTATTTCATCGAGATACAACCTGACCTCTCTACTGCGGTTGATATTGCGATTGACGGCGATGGCGCGGTGTATGTGCTATTTGCCGATGGTACGTTATCAAAATATCTCTCTGGCGAGCCGCAAACGTTTGGCTTTGCCGCCTTTCCAGAGGGGCTAGAGCTGAATAATGCCTATTCTATGTATTTGGACAACAACCCGGTATCGCGGACAATTTACATTGTTGACCAAAGCAGCCGCTCTATCTACGAGACGACCTTCAGCGGGAATTTCATCGCGCTTTACCGCGCCAGCGATGAAAGCCGCTTCACTCTATTAAGCCATATCGCGGCAGACCCAGGACAAGGCCTCATCTATGCGGTCTCTGGCAATGCGCTACTGCTGTTTGATGTGGGCACGCCTTAGCGCTTGAGTATCTCTCGATAGACGGCGACAGTATCCGCCGCCACCTGCTCATGGGTGAAGTGCGCCAATACGCGGGCGCGCCCGGCCTCGGCCAACTGCTGGCGCAGTGCTATATCGCTCTGTAAATGCTGTAAATGGTGTATAAGCGCGGGTATATCATCTTCAGGGAATATGAGGCCAGCATCGCCAATCACGCCGGGAATAGCGCCACTATCTGCGCCAATCACGGGCACGCCGCTAGCCATCGCTTCGACCAAGACGCGGCCAAATTGCTCTTTCCAGTTGGGGCGTGTGCGAGAGGGCAACACCAACGCATCCAATTCACGATATTGCTGCGGCATCGCGGTTGAGGGTAGCCACGGCTTCCATGTGAGGCGACGAGTGATACCAAGCGCTTCTGCGAGGGAGAGTAAGGGTTCTCGCTGGGGGCCATCGCCGATGATGAGCAAACGCCAATCCCCCGTGAGCTGTGCCATAGCCCGCAACAAAATATCGACACCCTTCTCCTCTACAAGGCGGCCAAAATAACCGACTGTGAACGGGCGGCAGGGTGGGTTTTCCGCCTGTCTGGGTTGGAACAGCGTGGTATCTGTACCAAATTGGGGAATGACGCGCATGGGGCCATGATAGCCCTTCGCTCGCCAGACTTCGGCGGCGCTCTCCGTGCCGACAACAGCATAATCGACGGTGCGCAATACCCAGCGTTCGCCGATTGAAAATGGCAGTGGGTAGTTACGGCGGATATTCTGCCAACTGAAGAAGAGCGAGCGTGCCCCAACCTGCCGCGCACGCCATAGCGCTTGCCATGTCGCTAGGTTATAGGGTTCTTCGTCAATATGGACAATATCTGGCGCAAACGCCCGCATGCGCTTGGCCAGCCCACGATAGAAATGCAGGTGAAAATTGCCGTTGAGGGCGATGGGCAGGGTTTCTAGCTGGTAGCCGTCGGTATAAACCCGCTCTAGCGCCGTCTCGCCGCGTTCATCATGCCACGAGGGCGGCACAAGCACTAATAATTCTACCCCTTGACGGGCGATATATTCCAGTTTGCGCTGGTAAATGCCCACTAAACAGGCTTTGGATAGCATCAGAACCCGCACGTTGATTTATCCTCTATGTCGGCGTTGGCGGCACATGTGGTTTACCACGTCATCAGTTCATCAGGCAGATGCTCAATGCGGTTATGGAAATCTAGCGCCACCTCGCCATATTCAGAAAGGTTAATGCGGGTGATGGCGGTATTGTAGAAGTAATG
>WGEI01000186.1 GCA_015492875.1 Anaerolineae bacterium
GATTAAGAGTAGGCGCTACGGTTGTCGGTAAATGGGTGAGCGAAGGGGGCAAGGGGTTGTGTGCGGGGCAGCGTCCCGCATAATAGCAGCGCCCGTTATGGGGGCAGTTTGCCCCTAAACCCCCTGTTTCAGGGCTAATCGTCAAGGCTGATTAGCCTTAAAAATCCTGTTAGGGGATAGTATCAAATGGGGCGGTGGGATGGGCTGACGCAATAATCCAACGCTAGCCATTTTGCGAAGGCAAGGCGTTTACACTGAAGTTTGGCGTTGTTGTAAAGCCCATTTGGTAAAAGTTAAAGCATTAACTCCATAGAACTAAAGGCAAGGTTTCAAGCATATGTAGCTATAATAAAAAGAAGCCGCCTCCATAAAGAGACGGTTTTATACCTTCGGTCTGATTTCAGGTTAAGGTACTCTAGCTCCACGAGTGCCGCCACATCCAAATGGCCAGCTCAAACATGACCATGTACTAGTAGTAACTCTAATTTCCCATCCTATACAGTTTGTGTTGTTAAATAGACGAAGAAGAGTATTAGGATTACCATCTTTCCAAATAGACCAAATTGCAGAAGTCGTTGATGTACATGAGGTATTATTATGTACATCTTTGAGTCACCCGTTATAGCCAGAGTGTGCAAAGAGCGCCCAATGGTTAGAAGATAAGGTCATTGATGACTCTGGTTGATTATATCCTTCTGGCGGGGCGGGGAATTCATAATCGGGGAATAGCGCTTCAAGCCGCGCCCATGCTTGGCGAGAGGCTTTGTCATATTCATCTGCTTCGCTTGCTGTACGGAAGCAAATATAATCATAATTCATTCTTGTAAGATAGGCTTCAACAGTGGGTTTCACTGTGCAAATAAGATACTCGCCTCGTGCGTCAAGCTCGTTATATAGCGCTAGGAATTCATCCATAGATAAAATCTGGCCATAATATTCATAAGTTGGTAAGTACGCTTCCTGCCCAATAACAGCCACTGCGACGAGAAGGATGATGAAAAGAAGTAGCAATTTCTTCTTATGCTTCCTGAAAAAGACCACCTATACGCTCCTTAATCACACAGGACTGAAAGAAATGGTAGTGGTCGCCAATTAAATAACGACATTAATTATATAATAGTTAAGTTTCAATGGCGTGTCAAGCAAAACGGGGTAACTATCCGCCACTATTGCGCCGAGCAAACAGGCGAAACCCTTTGCGAAGGCTAGTTGCGTAGTGAGGGCGTTCGCCGAAAAAAGTTTGTGGTACGGGATAGCGTCCCGCGTAACGGCTTTGCCCTCACTAGCGGCTGCGCCAATCGCGGGCATTGCGGCAAATGGCGGCCAGCTCTTCCAAACGGGGTAGGGCGGTGTGCTGGAAGAACATCGCCTGTTCTGCCGACGGTAGGGCGGTCGCTTCGCCCCAGATAGCGCGGCCAACAATCACCCCAGACGCCCCATGCGCTACAGCACGGCGCGCTTGCTGGCGGAAGGTCTCGTAATCCACGCCGGCGCTGAGCAGTGTCCACGGCACATGACCACAGGCTTCATCTAAGGCGCGGAGGGCGGCACGGTGCGCTTGTTCTGGTGCGGGGTTGGGCAGGGGATAGGGCAGTTTGAGGATGTCAACACCCATCTGAGCGAAGGTTGCGGCGCTCTCGATGACCATATCGCGGTGCTGGTCGGGCGTTAGCGCCTCATCGGGCTGGAGCGCGTAGGGGATTGGCTCTAAGTAGAGCGGCAGCTCATGCTGGGCACACTGCGCCACGATGTCTGCCACTAATTGCCGTTTACGGGCGGCCTTGCTATCTTGCGGATTGTAATATAACAGCAGCTTCGCGCCATCCCCACCTGCGCCTTTGATATGGCCCACGCCCCAATTGGGGATGAAACGCGTATCGCGGCGGCTGGGGTGCTGGCTGTAGTCGGTGATTTCGAGCGGGGCGAGCAGGCCAAGTGGCTGCTGGATAAGCCTCTGTTGCTGGATGGCGGCCAGTGTGGGCGGGTCGGTCAATAGCGCAGAGACGGGCGGCAGCAGCGTTTTGATGAGCATAAGCTTGAAGGTCAACATCGCTTCATCGCTGAACGGGGTGGGGCGGTGGCGTGCGAGTTCGTCGCGCAGGTTGGCGCGGTGGTCGATGGCGAGGATGCAGAATTGGCCGGTGGCGGTGGCGGCGCGGTTCAGATGGCGGGTCTTTTCGGGCGTTTGGGTCATGGCTCGTGCTCCTGTGATGGTGCGGGTTATTGTAACGAGGCGCGGCAACTTGCTCAAGGGGCGTGGATTTGTTCTCCGCCTTTTTTGTTGCGAAGTGGGCGCGGGCGCGGTATAATCAGGCGCACGTTAGTCATGCCGCCTTTGGGGGCAGAAAAGGGCGTTTTCATTGCCAAAATTTGGAGGAGCGCCGCAGAAATGGCCTTTAAAGCGATTTGGGCTGAACCTCCCCTTTTTTGGGGAAGAATTGGTCGCATTTGGGGCGAAGCTGCAAAGTGGCGTGGCTGGCTTTTGGGGCGAAAAAACGGCCATTTGGAGGTGAAAAGGGCGGAAAATTGCCCGAATTTGGGATATATTTGGGATATATGAAACTCCCCCCACTTTTCAGGCAGAAAACGGGTTTCAAATAAGTGGACAGCATGTACAATAGTAGACAGTGGCAAAAACGGCTTAAAGTTGGGCAAAAAAAGTTTTTGACAAGCAGGGGGTACATGTGGTATACTGCGGTTGTTGTTGAAATAGGCTTGCACTATTCGATCCGTTCTTGAGGATACTGAAACTCCATGCACGCGCAAGCGTGCGTGAAACGTAGCACTGTCTTGCACTATTCGATCCGTTCTTGAGGATACTGAAACCAGCTAGAAACTTGTCAACCAGCCCGTTTGCGGCCTTCTTGCAC
>WGEI01000187.1 GCA_015492875.1 Anaerolineae bacterium
CCATGCCTTTACCCATTTCAAAATCACATTACACGCCTTCACTTGCCGCCATATTGGGGGCGAGCCGCAAGCCATCGCCGCGCAGGATTGGCGCTGGGTCTCGCCAGAGCAACTTGACGATTATGCTTTTGGTAAGGCCGACCGCGCCATCATCGCTGAGATGAAGCGCCGCCGCCAATAACAAGGGGGCTTGCCACCCCCAAACTCCCTGTTTCAGGGTTAGTCGTCAAGGCCGATTAGCCTCAAAATCCTGTTGCGGAGCATCATCAAACACGGCGCTAGGTCAACCTTAGCGCAACCGCCCATCTCCCCGCGCCACGCTCACCATCACCACATTCTTCGGCACGCAGCGCCGCGTAATGGGGTCGAGGGGACGCCGTTCCCTCGTGGGAGCGCGAGGGTGAAACCCTCGCCCAGCTTCATGGGGGTTTACCCCCTGTTTTAGGGCTAGTCGGGTTTTCACATTCTTCTGTTTCAACCGAAAACGATACCCTGCTACAGTTCCTCATCCTCTTCGATTAAATAGCGCTCCATGAAGAACATAGCGTAATACTTCGGCCATTTGATGCCGGGCGATTCGGTCATCTGTTGCCTATCACACTGCACGAGCAAATAAATTAACTCGCTGCGGGTAAATGTGGCGGCATCGAGCAGGGGCGGCAATTTATCAATGAGATAATCCGCGTACCAGATAGGCCATTCTGGGTCATAGCCATTTGTTTCGGCAAAGGCTTGATGATGGGCTGTAGCAACTTCGGTGAATAAATCGATGAGCTTTTGCTGGCGACTGGTCATAAGGCGAAAACTCCCTTATACATGGGACACGGGCGTATATAGGGCGATTTCGTGATTGGTTGTCGCCATATCTTCTGGGCTGAGATCGAGTAGTCGCCGTTTGCCACACATGTGGGCGAATTCACTGAGCTGATGCTGCATGGCGAGAAAATAATGATAGAGGCGTTCGGCGCTGGTATCGACATCAAAACGGGCGCGCAAGGTCTCGCGTTGGGTGGCGATACCCACCGGGCAGTTGTTGCTGCCACAGGCGCGGTACTGCTGGCAACCAATGGCCATCATGGCCGCAGTCGCCAATGCTACCGCATCTGCCCCCAGCGCAATGGCCTTCGCTACATCAGCGGAAGTGCGGAAACCACCTGTCACACAGAGCGTTACATCATTCACGCCGTGGTCATCTAACCATTTGCGGGCGCGCGGAATAGCGAAAACGGGCGGCACGCAGATATTGTCTTTCACGTGTTGCGGGGCTGCGCCCGTACCGCCGGGGCGTGTATCTAGGGTGATGAAGTCTACGCCCAACTCCATAGCGGCGGCGAGGTCTTGCTCAATCCGCGAGGCGGCGAACTTGATACCGATGGGAATATCGGGGTTGATGGCGCGTATCCATTCAATGCGGGCGCGCATATCCGCAATCGAGTGAATATCGGGGAAGCGTGAGGGACTTTGAGCATCTTGCCCTTCGGGGATGCCACGCACTTCGGCGATGCGTCCCTTCACCTTGCTACCGGGCAACAATCCGCCCAGCCCAGCTTTGGCGCTTTGCCCCATTTTTATCTCGATGGCATCGGCGCGGGCGATATTCGCCTCCGTCCAACCAAAGTACCCGCTGGCCATCTCAAAAATATACTGTTCGGCCAATTGGCGCGATTCTGGCAACATGCCGCCCTCACCGCTGCACATAACCGTGCCGAAGCGCGCCGTGCCCTTCGCCAGCGCCATTTTGGCCTCTGGACTGAGCGCGCCAAAGCTCATATGACTGACGTAAATTGGCGCACGGAGGCGGAGCGGTTTGGCGGCGCGTGCGCCAATCACAACGGAGGTATCGACCGTTTCATCATCGAGCAAAGGCAAAACCGCCAACTGGCCGGGCAAGAAATATAGCTCATCTAATGAGGGGTAATCCCGTTTTTCGCTCCCCATCGGGGTGACATGCTCTCGGCTGCCTTTGGCCATGTTATGAATATCGGTCATCGCCGTTTCCAGCTGGTCGTGGCGGCGCACCCACAAACCGAGATACTCATCTTGAAAGCGTGGTTTTGGCGGGACGGCGTCGGCGTCAATTTGCACGCTATCACCCTCTAGGCGGACGGGATAGGTGGCGACGCGCTCGCGCGGTTCATAGCGGCTAACGCCTGTTTTCACGTCGTAATCCCACCCATGCAGGGGGCAAATGACATTAGGCCCGTCCATCCAGCCATCACCTAGCTGGCCACCACGATGCAAACAGGTATTATCGAGGGCATAAAACGCGCCTTGATAGCGGTAGAGGGCAATATCGCGCTCGTTGACGAACACCGTTGTGCCCTGTCCTTCTGCTAGCTGGTCTTGCTTGAGCACTTCTACCCAATGGGGCATGAGCGTTAGCCCTTCTTGTTATTGGCGCGCTCTAGCGCCTCTTGTAGGCTGGTGAGAAAGCGCTGTTCATCAATCACATAGCGCTTATGAATACCGTTGCCGATTTCCTGCCCATCATCCCAAGCGCGCACTTCAAAGGTAATATGCCGCCCACTCACTTCGGTCACAGTGGCGACAGCGCGCACCTGTTGGCCGGGCATGGTGGCGGCAAAGTGGTTGATATTCACCCCAGTACCAACGCTCGTTTGTCCCTCTGGCAGCAAGCCATCAATCGCAGCGACGGCAGCTTGCTCCATCAGGGCAATCATGGCCGGCGTTGCGAACACCTCCACCGAGCCACTGCCCATGACCCGCGCGGTTTTATCTAAGGTGACAACGGCTGTAGCCTCGCCAACTAACCCCGGTTTAATCTGCTCCATGAAAACAACCTCCAATTCAAGAAAAATCAACCAGTATTCACGGCCTTATATCAAATGACGACCGCCATCAACACGAATCACTTCCCCCGTAACAAAATCGGCTCGAAGCAAGTAAAGCATGGCGTCTACAACTTGTTGCGGGTTGCCGGTGTGGCGCAAGGGGATACCTGCAGCCATGCGGGTGAATTTATCGGAATTATCGTTAACCGCTGGAAGAATAGCGCCCAACGCAATAGCATTCACGCGGATATGATGCGGCGCTAGCGCTAGCGCCATATTCTCCGTGAGCGCCTCTAGCCCACGTTTGCTGATGGCATAACTAAAATGGTGCGTCTGGGGGCGCATGGCAACGGCGTCAATCAGATTGATGATAGTGCCCGCTTGCCCTTCATTCAGCGATTGAGCAAAGGCCTGACTGAGGAAAAAGGGGGCTTTGAGGTTGATGCGCATATTGCGCTCCCATGATTGTGGTGTGACTTCGTCAAAACGCTCTGGGGGGAAAATCGAGGCGCTGTTGACGAGTATATCCAAGCCGCCCGCTAATGATAGCGCCGCAGGAACAACGCCGAGCATTTGCGCCTCGTCGCCCAAATCTGCTGAATGTAGCCACGCCCGCACGCCCAAAGCTTCAATTTCGGCGGCAGTCTGGCGCGCTTCTGCTTCCGAGCGGCCATAATGCACAATGATATGCACGCCCTGTGCGGCCAGCGCCAACGCCAACGCTTTCCCTACCCGTTTGGCCGCGCCGGTGACTAGCGCAATTTTGCCTTTCAGTTGCATGGTCTATATTCCTAAATTTTCAGCGGGTCGGTCATAACTTCCAGAATACCCGCCCCTTCATGAGCCGCAAGTTGCTCCAATCCATCCCGCACTTCGTCGTTATGGCGCACGCGCAACCCAAAACCGCCACACATGCGAGCGAATTCAGCAAAGTTGGGGTTCACGAGTTCTGTCGCCCAAACAGGCAACTCGACGCCACGTTGCTCCTTACTGATTTTGGCAATTTCATGATTATTGAGCAGTACGAGCTTAATCGGCAGGCCATAGCGCACGGCGGTTGTAAATTCCATAGCATACTGGCCAAAGCCCCCGTCGCCGGCCACAGCCCACTGAGGACGGTCTGGCGCGGCGCAGGCCGCCCCTATTGCCGCCGGAAAAGCAAAACCGATACTTCCCAAATAACCAGAGAGCAATACATCCTGCCCATCTTTTGTCTCAAAATAACGACCAAAGGAGTATGTATTGTTGCCAACATCAACGCTGAGGACAGCATTAACGGGGACAACCGCGCTCATTTCGCGGAACAATAAAGCGGAGTTCACGCCGTTTTCATCATCTTCGGCGGCGCGGCGCGCCTTTTCTCGACGCCATATTTGCCAGCGTCCGGCAATTTCTCGTTGGACATAATCCCGCTGGCTTACATCAATATCATTGAGCTGTGCCATGAGTTGGGCAATAGTCACCCCAATATCGCCCCAAAGAGGCACATCGACCGGATGAAATTTCCCCAATGTCATACGGTCAAAATCGACTTGTATCAACTTCTTCTTTTGGGAAATGCCGGTATGGTTACTAAAAGACGCCCCTAAAACAAGCAAAACATCAGCACGCCCCATCATGCTACTGGCAACTGGCGTTCCGCTACGCCCCAAAACCCCACAAGCCAACGGGTGGCTATCTGCAACTAATCCCTTAGCCTTAAACGTAGTGATGATAGGCGCTTGGAGTAGTTCCGCAAGCTGGACAACCTGCTGGCGGTAGGGGCGCGCGCCATTGCCAGCGATAATCGTCACCAGCCGCGCCTCACGAATAAGCTCTAAAGCGCGTTGCAATTCTGCTTGCGGTGGGGCAATGGCTGAATGGCCGATGCGCCCAGCGCGGGGTGGCTTGGGATGGGGTTGTTTGGCGGGGGCAAATGCCACTTCATTGGGAAAAATCAAGTGCGCGACATCACGGTTTACAATGGCATGTTTGAGCGCAAGCGCCATCAGCTCTGAGGCATTTTCGTTGCTGAGGACGGTTTGACTCCACTCTGCGACAGCATTAAA
>WGEI01000188.1 GCA_015492875.1 Anaerolineae bacterium
GGCAATCGGCCCCGGTCATAATCGGCCTGAGCGAAAATTGCCAGCCGTAAAACAACATATGCTACCAATCCCATACCGCATATTAGGGTATATTTTGCCGCATTTTCCCTCCGTTGCCAAAGCTGCATCGTCAGCCATATGAACAAAAGTGCCCATAGAACCGCCAGAATGCCGCTGATGGTCATAACGCTATGGACTGAAGAGGGGAATGTTTGCCAGTATAAAGCGGTACGTAAACTGTATATACTTTGGTACAAAGCCAATGCCGTTGTTAGATATACCAGTTTAGAGCGTTTAGCGCTTTGTGTTGTCATGCAAAGCCCTTAATTGGCAAACAATTGCCAAATTGTACCCGCAACTTATGGGTTACGCCTATCCCTGTTAAATACTCACATGGGGGCGATATTCGCCGAAGACATCACGCATTGTGTGGCAAATTTCTCCCAGCGTCACGTTATTTTCCACGCATTCAATGAATAGCGGCATCAAGTTCTCCGAACCTTTTGCTGCGCTAGCCAGCCTATCGCGCAATTCTGCTACGCGGGCATTATCACGCCGTGCCCGCAACTCGGCTAGATGTTTTCGTTGCGCTGCCTCAATTGCAGGGTCAACGCGCAGAATATCTTGCTCTAAAGTTTCCTCAATCTGAAAACGGTTCACACCGACGATAATTTGTTCGCCGCTTTCAACTGCTTGCTGGTAGGCATAAGCCGCATCTTGAATTTCCTGATTGATATAGCCCGCTTCAATCGCGGCTAGCGCGCCGCCCATTGCATCAATGCGTTCAATATAGGCTTTAGCCTGCTCCATAATCTCGTGAGTGAGTTTCTCGATATAATAACTCCCCCCCAGCGGGTCGATTGTATCTGCCACGCCAGTTTCATAAGCGATAATTTGCTGGGTACGTAGGGCAATCCGCACTGCTTTTTCTGTGGGCAATGCCAACGCCTCATCCATACTATTCGTATGTAATGATTGCGTGCCACCCATGACTGCCGCTAGTGCCTGCAACGCAACGCGCACAATGTTGTTTTCTGGCTGTTGGGCGGTTAGGGTGCTACCGCCTGTTTGTGTATGGAAGCGCAACTTGAGGCTTTTTTCTTTCTTCGCACCAAAGCGCTCTTTCATGATTTGTGCCCAAAGCATCCGCGCTGCACGGAACTTCGCCACCTCTTCCAAGAAATTGTTATGGGCGTTGAAGAAAAACGATAGCTGCGGGGCGAAGTCATCGACCTGCAACCCTGCCTCTAGCGCGGCTTGCACGTAGGCGATGCCGTTCGCTAGGGTAAACGCCACCTCTTGCACAGCGGTACACCCTGCTTCTCGAATGTGGTAGCCGCTGATGCTGATAGTGTTCCAGCGTGGGACATTTTTGTTGCAGTAAGCGAATAAATCCGTGATGAGCCGCATGGAAGGTTTGGGCGGATAAATGTAAGTGCCACGAGCGATATATTCTTTGAGAATGTCGTTCTGCACTGTGCCGCGCAGTTTATGTGTCTCTACCCCTTGTCGCTTTCCAACAGCAATATACATCGCCAATAAAACCGCTGCCGGTGCGTTGATGGTCATGCTGGTTGAAACGCGGTCTAAGGGGATGCCGTCAAACAGCGTCATCATGTCCTCAAGGCTGCTGATGCTGACGCCTACTTTACCCACTTCGCCTTCGGCCATAGGGTCATCCGCATCATAGCCAATCTGGGTTGGCAGGTCAAAAGCGACTGATAGACCGCTTTGCCCTTGCTCCAGTAGATAGCGATAACGGGCGTTTGACTCTTCCGCGCTGGCATAGCCCGCATACTGCCGCATTGTCCAAAAGCGACTGCGATACATTGTCGGTTGTACCCCGCGCGTAAACGGGTATTCCCCCGGCAACCCTAGTTCATCCTCAAACCCTTCGGGAACATCATCCCGTGTATAAACACGCTCTACAGGAATGCCAGAAGACGTAGTGAAAGTCTCTTTACGCTCTGGAAAGCGCTCTAACGATGGCATGACACGCGCTTCATACCAGCGTTGTTTTTTGCCGTTTGCTGTCATCGCCATTCCTTTCTGTCAGTTATTTCGCGCTATGTCTGTTGATGAAGCCATTTTCTATAGCGTAACAAATTCATCCGCTTTTCATTTGTGATATTTATCACGAATTTATGCGTTAAATGCCTCAATAGGCACTTCAATCCCTTGAAAGTTTTCAAAAGTTAGGTCTTGCATATCCAATTTTAGATAACGCCGAACCCTATCAAATAGTCGCGCATAACTCGCTGTA
>WGEI01000189.1 GCA_015492875.1 Anaerolineae bacterium
AAATACGGGTATATGCGCAAGCCATTTATGAGCACTTCTTCAAGCCAGCGCTACCATGGACAGCGGAAGCCTTTGAAGAATATGTATTAAAGTCACAAAGCAAGTAGACGGGACTGGGGCGAAAATTCGTCGCCCCAGACTCATTTTAGCGCGGCACAATAGGAATTAACTCTGCCCCACGATTGTAACACATTTGAATACCAGCCTGGTCTACAGGATGCACCTGCCAACCATAGCGACGACCTTCTTCAAACAAATCGGCAGGCAAGGCGTATTGTGTCTCGGTGACCAACTCTTCAAAAATTGGCGCGCCAATGTCATTAAATACGGTCAAACGATAGTAGAGTGTGCCCTCTGCTTCTGTCCATGCGACCACTGGTGAAGCACCGACATTAAAGGTGCGATTAGAGCGTTCGCGATCAACGGCGAAAGTATTACAAGTTGCTGGCAAGGTTGGCGGCAGCACGGGTTCTGGTGATGGCGTAAAAGAAGGGGTTAGGCTTGGTGTATGGGTAAATGTAGGCGTCCACGTTGGTGGTAGTTCGAAACGGGTGGGCGTTGCCGAAGGTGGCACGGGCGTTGCGGTTGATGGTGCTTCTGCGGGCGTATCTACTGCCGTCGGTTGTGGAGAAGCCAGCGCCTCTGGAGCGAGCGTAGGCAAGGTTTCCTCAGCAGTAGGGGAGCAAGCGGCAACTACTATGACGACGCCTAATAAAAACGCTATAAATTTCATTCTAGCTCGCATCACTTACCCCTTTTTTGTATCAACCTGAATAGATAATCTCATAACCTTGAATAATCATTAAAACGCTCAAAGCGATAGCAAATAGCCCCACTCCAAAATACCATATAATTGCTTTGCGGGCAGGTGGGCGCTCTCCCGGTGCGCCGACAATCAACTGCCATCCCGCTAAATACATCACTAGCGCGATACCTGTGATAATTAAAGCGGGGACAACGCGCGTTTCCATGCTGAAAAAGAAACGCAACCAAATGTAGTCTATTACGGGAAAGAGTGCTAACGCAACAAATATCGAGAATAGCCCAGCGAACAAAATACGGGTGAAGCGCGAGAGCGAGAGCAACCAGCGGATGCTGCGATAGGAAGCCCTTTCGGATGAATTAGTCATCATAAGTCTCCTCAAAAACATTCACCATAAAAGCAGAGCCGCGTTCGAAGTATTCGTGCATGAGCGAGCGCGCAGGCTCTGGTATACCGACAATATCTATAGCTTCCAGCATATACTGTAGCCATTTATCGCGGGCGGTTTTATTGATGGGATAAGGCATATGACGCATCCGCAGGCGCGGATGCCCACGCTCTTCGCTATAATCCGTTGGCCCACCAAAGAATTGAGATAGAAAAAGAAATTGGTAACGTTTACCCGGTTCTAAATCATCGGGGAAGATTGAGCGAAGTTCTTTGTCAGCTTCAACACGGGCATAGAATTCATCAACTAACCTTTGAACGGTGGCAGCACCGCCGATAAGGTCATAAATCTCATGAATACTCAGTTTATCGCTGTTCACAAGCGTTTATCCTCAAAGTGCAGACTAGACAACAATCAACAGAATAGTACAATCTGTTTCACGTATTATAAACCACACAGATTGCAAGGAGCACCCACAATGCGAGATTCTCAGCGCGTAGCAGGGCTAATGTTAATCTTGCTGGCGCTTATCACCGGCATTGTGCCCACGTTGGCACAAGATGATTTAGTAACAGTTCGCGGTTCTGCGATTGTAGCGCCTGTTTTAGAAGCGCTAGTAGAAGCCGGCGAAATCGAAATCAACTTGGCGATTGAAACCACAGGGAGCAGTCGCGGGTTGGCCAGTTTGTGCGATGGTACGGTAGATATAGCTTTAGCCAGCCGCCCGATTTCTATTGATGAAGATGCAAACTGCATATCAAATGATGTTTCTTATGGTGAAATCTTATTAGGGCACAGTATCGTCGCGCTTATTGTTCACCCAGATAATACCTTCGCCACATGTTTAAGCGGGGAAGAGGTAAGCCGACTCTTCGCACCGAGCGCCACAGGTCAACTCAACAATTGGCAACAGCTGGCAGAGGATTTTCCAGAAGAGGACTTAAGTGTTTATTTACCCGATGTCAATTCCCTAACGGCATTTATTTTGGATGAGTATGTGGCAGGCGCGGGCTTCCGCAGTGATGCTACGGTGAACGATGATGCGAGTATCATCAGTGCGGTGGCGGAAAATCTCGGCGCGGTTGGTGTTGTCGCTTATAGCCCTGCCCTTGACGAAAATACAGATGTCAACATTGTGCAGGTTGAAGATAGTGAAACGGGTAGCTGCTGGTCACCTGCCGCAGAAAATGTTGAAGATGGTCTGTATAACCTCGCCGCCCCTCTTTTTGCGTATTTCAACGAAACAAGCCGTGAAAAAGCGGGCATGAGTGAGCTTTTAACTTATCTGAGCGATGAAGCGGCGGCTGAGGTGGTTAGCGGAATGGGATTTGTCGCACCAACGACACAAGCTTATGACAGCAATCGAGCCGTTGCAACGGGCGAAAGCGAAGGGCGCACCTTCAGCCAAGATGCTGTTGAGTTTGAAATTCCGGCAGATATAGCTGGCACAGTCCTCATTGGTGGCTCTGGAGAAGCATTCCCCTTCATGCGGACGATTGCTGATAACTTTGCTACAGAATATCCCACAGCCACAGTTGAGTTCGATATTTTGGGCGTCGATGCGGGCTATCGTAGTCTGTGCAACAACGAAGTGGACATTGTTCTCGCTCATACTCCAATGACAGCAGAACAAGCTGAAAATTGTGAAGTTCAAGGGATTAACACACAGTCATTCTATCTTGGCTCGCAGGCTGTGGTACTGGTAGCGAATGCCAGCGATGATTTCCTCGTGCCAGAAGGCGAAGCAGCGGCCTGCTTGACAACAGAAGCGGTACGCACTATCTGGGCATCTGAATCAACCGATACTATTATACAATGGTCACAGGTTGATGAACGTTATCCTGAGTTGGATATGACGCTATTTGGGCCAACGGCTGGTCAGATTTACAGTGACCTGCTTTTTATCGGCAGTGAAGCGCCTATTCCAACTGTGCGTTTGGATACCGAAATCACCAACGATGCGCTTTATCGAGCGGCAGCAACAGCAAATGTATCTGGTGCACTCACTTATATGCGCTATGAAGATTATGAGCGAGTATTGCAAAACGAACAGCAAAATATTGTGGCGGTTTGGATTGACGCGGGTGAAGGCTGCGTTGAGCCGACATTAGAGAACATTGTGAACGGCGATTACCCGTTGGCAATTTCAACACAGTTGGTTGTGAGCGAACCTGCTTTACTGCGGCCAGAAGTGCAGTCATTCCTATGGTATTTGATGAGTGATGATAACTATGTCTTCCGCGAATCTAATAACTTGCTGGGGATTGCCTTTGGAGGCTTAGCCGATGTTCGGGCAGCTTTGCGGCGGGCTTTCGTGCTGGTTGAGCAGGGAGATGAGGCAACACCCGAAGCGACAGCCGAACCCGTTAGTGAATCAACACCTGAAGCTGAAGTTATAGATGAACCTGAAACAACTGTGGATGTTGAGCCAACAGAAGAAGCAACTGTTGAGCCTGTAAGTGAGGCCACGCATGAAGTCACGGATGAACCTATGGCAGCGGTGGATGCAGAGCCGACTGAGGAAGCGACGGTTGAGCCTATAAGTGAGGCCACGCCTGAAGTCACGAATGAACCTATGGTAGCGGTGGATGCAGAGCCGACTGAGGAAGCGACGGCTGAACCTGAAGCGACGGCTGAAGGTGAATAGAGCACTAAATCTCGGTTGATAACAACACCTCCGCTAAGTGCGGGGGTGTTTTGTTTAAGGGGTGTGCTATACTGAAAAAGCAATCAAGTTACTAGCGTTGTGAAGACAACTTAGAAATGGGGTACTTATGCGCGGCGAACTCGTCGCAATTGATTTGGAGACAACAGGGCTAGACCCACAGGCAGACCGCATCTTGGAATTTGGTGGTGTTCGGATTGTAGATGGTGAGATTGTTGAGGAGTATAACACGCTCATTAATCCGGGGTGTTCGATACCAGCATATATCACGCACCTTACAGGCATCACTGATGATGATGTCGCCAATGCGCCCATCTTATCGGATGTCCATCGCAAAATTCACCAGTTCATTAAAGATGTGCCAGTCATTGCGCATAATGTAAGTTTTGATTTGGGCTTTTTGCGGGCGAATGGATTGGCCGCGAATAATCTGCCTATTGATACTTATGAACTCGCATCTATTCTATTGCCCTCGTCAGTGCGATATAACCTGAATAGTCTGACGATGGATGCAGGCATAGAGCTTGACTATGCGCACCGCGCCCTTCATGATGCGCGGGCGACTGCAAAATTATACTGGTATTTATGGGAGAAAGCGTTAACACTCCCCACATCTATTCTGAGCGAAATTGCTGAAACGGCATTGCACCTAAATATGCCAACAGCACGCTTTTTTACGGCAGCCATTGAAGAGCAAACTGCGCGCAACACAGCAACACAAACGGGCACCCCGCATAATACTTTTTTCTCCCCTTACGAAGAGCGCCCTTCGTCACCGCAACCCACCGCTACACTGCAAGCCATTGCGCAAGAGGAGATAGTTGATTTACTAGGGGAAAATAGTCCATTAGCAAAGACTATGCCGGATTATGAGTATCGCCCGCAACAAATTGAAATGGCAAAAGCAGTTGCGAATGCTTTCAATGAAAGCGAGCATTTGCTCGTTGAAGCGGGGACAGGTACTGGTAAGTCGATTGCTTATCTGTTGCCCGCTGCTTTGTGGGCGCTGCAAAATGGCCAACGGGTAGTTATCTCTACAGATACGATTAATCTGCAGGAACAGTTGCTCAATCAAGATATTCCGCTCGTTAAAGCAGCTTTGGGACATGATGAACTGCGAGCGGCTGTGATGAAGGGGCGGAGTAACTATCTTTGCCCGCGCAGGTTGGAGACGGTTCGCAGGCGCAAACCGACCAATATTGAGGAATGGCGGTTATTGGCAAAAGTGCTGGCTGTCTCTTATACAC
>WGEI01000190.1 GCA_015492875.1 Anaerolineae bacterium
GCTTAAAACGGGACTTGGGGTGGTATACCCCCATCCAACATATCACTTGACGGTCTTTCTATTGGGCTGGGGCTGCGCTATTATTTAGCAGTAGGTTTTTGCTTAGAAACGGTATACCATGGCGCTTTTGCATCGCCTTTTCCACATTTTGCCACGACAAGCGCGCTATGCCCTGAGTTCGCCCGTGCGACGGGTACAGTTATCGCTCTTGGGGCTGGCGCTGTTGATTTTGTTGGGCACGCTCTATTATCACTTTTTCGAGGATATGACCAGCCTCGACGCCCTCTATATGACCGTTATCACTATCGCCACAGTGGGCTTTGGGGAAGTCAAGCCGCTCTCCCCTGATGGGCGCGTATTCACGATTATTTTGATATTGCTGGGCGTTGGGATTACGACAACGGCGATTAGTAACGCGGTAGGCGTGATATTGGGGCCGCGCCTGTGGCTCTCTATACAACAGCGACGGATGGAGGCGATTTTGAGAACCTTAAAAAATCACTATATTGTTTGCGGCTATGGGCGTATGGGGCAGCAAATTGTGCTGGACTTGCAGCGCCGCCAAGAGGCTTTCGTGGTGGTAGATGCGAACCCGGAAATTGCCGAAGAACTGATTGAAGCGGGTATTCCCCATATTGTCGGCGATGCTACATTAGATGAAGCGCTCTCAGAAGCGGGGGTAACGCGGGCGCAAGGGCTAGTAGCCGCCCTCAGTAGTGATGCGGATAACGTGCTGACAGTGCTCAGCGCGCGCGAGTTGAACCCCAAAATTTACATCGTGGCGCGGGCGACCAGCCCAGAAGCAGAGCGTAAATTGCGGCGGGCTGGTGCGAATACGATTGTCAGCCCCTATCAGATAGGCGGTCACCGCATGGCATTGGCGCTATTGCGCCCTACCGTACACCGCTTTCTCATGCGCATTTTCCACTTTGGTGAAGGGCCAGATGTCGAAATTGGCCAGATTACCATCCGCGAGGGCAGTTGGTTGGCGAGCCGTACCATCGCCACCAGCAACCTACGCGCCAAGCATCAGGTGAGCATTCTCGCTATCCAAGAGCCAGATGGCGAATTTGTTATCACACCTTCGATACAGCACCAGTTGCGTGCAGGGCAAACGCTGATTGTGATTGGGCCGCCGCAAGCCATTTACGCGCTTGAGGAGCAACTGGACGAAAGTCCAGATTTATTGTGACAAATGTCACTATAGGTGGGCTTATCTCTATATTTCAGAGGAAAGTTAGTATACACTGCCTATACCCTATAGGATATGGTACATTCATATGGAGGTTGTTCTATGCTGCGCAAGATGATTCACGCTGGTTTGCTGTTTGTTTTGGTGCTTAGCTTGTTTGTTGGTGCGCTCGCCGCACAGGATAGCGATGGCCATGATGATGAGCCAGAAGCTACGCCAGAGGCTATGGCAGAAGAAGATGCACACGATGATAAGTTCGTACCGCAAGCGTTCATTGACGCCTTGACCATTGGCGACCCAGAACGTGGTGAAGAGCTATTCAACACCCCAATTGAAGGGCTTGGCCTCACTTGCGCTGGCTGCCATCGCGCCGATAGCACCGATATGCTGGTTGGACCCGGTTTGTTACAAACCGCCGCTTTAGGTCATGACCATGCAACTGGCCATGACACCCCTGCGGAAGACGCGGAAGCCACACCCGAAGCAACCACTGAGCCGATGGCAAACGCTGACGGCGATCATGAAGATGCCAGCGACGGCCATGGCGATGCCAATAATGACAATGAAGATGCTAGTGCCGACCATGACGATGGAGCAACAACGCTGAGTGAAGAAGAGCTGGAAGCCATGGCTGCTGAGCGGGTGGAATATATCTATACCGCAATTGTTGACCCTAATGCTTTCGTTGCCGAAGGGATGCCGGCGAATGTAATGCCACAGAACTTCGGTGAGGTGCTCACTGAACAAGACATTAACGACCTCGTGGCTTACATTGTGTCGCTTTCATGGGGTACATTGGAAGACATTGAGGCCGCGCAGGTAGATCACATGGATGATGGCGAGCAGCGCGATGATCATGCCGATGATGCGCAAGAAGATATGCCAGGGGATAACAGTTCTCATTCTGATGGTGAAAAAGGCGAAATGCACGACAACTAAGTTGCGTTGAGCTTATCTCTATGGACGTAGGGCTGTGCGGAGTGGCACAGCCCTTTTTTATTGAGCATTTGCACTTTGGGACATGTGCAAAGTATAACCGCCTGTGTTAAAGTGATAGCGTGCGGGGCTTAATGAATGGGAGAGCTTAAATGAATGCGAAAGCCAAATGGAGCGTGACACAGGCCATTGAAAAAGCGCATATGACACAGGTTTTCAGTGGTGGGGCCTGTAATATCCTCGATGAACAGGGCAATTTATTGCGCAATAAAGAGCGCGACCGCATTAACGATTGGTTGACCGAGCAGGGCATTATCTTTTTCGACCCGCAAATCCACCCCGATACGCATGGCGAAGAGTATAACTATGACCGCCACTTCCCACTAGAAAAAGCCGCGCGCGAAGCCGCCCATGTGAATTTGTATGAAGTTTCTCCTCGCACTTTTGGCGGCATCACCAGCCTAGAAATAGCGATGGACTTATTCTATCTGCGCGAGCCAATGG
>WGEI01000191.1 GCA_015492875.1 Anaerolineae bacterium
GACTACCTGCGTAAAGCGCGCATTCATCCGATTGCTGTGCTATCGGCACTGCGCATGTATGCGGCCAAGTCTAACCCAGAGTATTACGCCTATTTGCGCTGGCAAATGCGCGGGGGCAAAAGGCCAGTGAAGCAGTCTGAAGAGAAATGGATGCCCGTCCCGCAAATCGTTGATGCGCTGGATACCGCCTTCGAGCTGGCGTTCCATAACATCAAGCCCGCGCATAAGCGCACCATGCTGGCGTTAGATGTCTCTGGCTCGATGGGGTGGGGACATATTGCTGGCTTGCCGGGGCTGGCGCCGCGCGATGCTTCTGCGGCGATGGCCATGATCACCGCCCGCACTGAGCCTGATTATATGTTCACCGCCTTCAGCCATGAGATGGTGCCGTTGGCCATCACAGCGAAGATGCAGCTGGATGAGGCGGTGAAAGCGGTCAGCGACTTGCCATTTGGCGCGACGGATTGCGCCCTGCCGATGCAGTATGCGCTGGCGCAGCGCTTGCCTATAGATACGTTCGTCATCTATACTGATAGTGAAACGTGGTATGGCGAGCTGCACCCAGCGCAAGCCCTGCGCGACTACCGCGACAAGATGGGCATTGCCGCCCGCCTCATCGTGGTGGGCATGGTCTCCAACGGCTTCACCATCGCCGACCCTGATGATGGCGGTATGCTGGATGTCGTCGGTTTTGATAGTGCCGCGCCTAATGTCATGGCTGACTTTGCGCGGGGAGCAATTTAACATGTCGTCTGCGGGTCGAATGGTCTGGGTTATCGGTATAGAGAGGTTCAACTCCTTTCCACCGCTTCGGCGGTGATCCCAGCCAATCCCTTATCCGCAGGCTTTTAACAAGTGAATGACAGGCATACGAGCCGATATATGTAGGTTATCGATCATTCTCGAGAGGTTGCGGGTTCAAGTCCCGTCGCCAGCGCGCCGCGTTAAGCGAGGTGCTGGTGTAGCTCAATGGATAGAGCAGCGCCGCTTCGGCGGTGTCCTACATGTGCCCCTCGCTCGTATGCTTGTTCATTAAAACCGCCTCTAAGATTGCGATAGGTTGTTTCATCTGCTGTGTTAGGCGTATCATGGTCGCCCCTCCCCATTTTGCCGTAGCCCGTTTACTATGGTCAAGATGTAGCCCATCGCCGAAATTTTCAACCTGCCCGCCTGTTGACAAAACCCCCAATTCCCACTAAAGTTTGTATGAATCTATCAAGTGATGGATGATTCCTATATGACCATGCACTTTTGTTGTTGTTGTTGTCTAAAGTCGGGAGGCGACGCCACGCTTTAGACAGCAGCCACTAACATAGAAACTTTTTGGCCGACAAGCAGTCAAAGCGAGGGAACGCCCCCCGGTTTACCGGAGGTGGAGCGTATGCCCCCGCTTTTTTGATTGTTTGCCGGCTTTTTCGTTATCTAGGGCACAGGACAACATGGAGCAACCATGACCAGCATACCAGTTTTAACCCCATCCATCGCGGCAACGTCGCTTGAAGCGCAAATCGGCAATACCCCGCTCATCGGCTTTCGTCGCGTTACGGCGCATTTGCCGCCCCATGTGCAAATCTTCGCCAAAGCCGAATGGCACAACCCCGGCGGTAGCGTGAAAGACCGCGCTGCGCTCAATATCATCCGCGAGGCAGAAGCCAGCGGCCAGCTAACGCCAAATAAAATCATTCTCGATAGCACCAGCGGCAACACCGGCATCGCTTATGCCATGTTGGGCGCGGCCAAAGGCTACCGCGTGAAGCTCTTCCTACCAGAAAACGCCAGCCCAGAGCGCATGAAAATCTTGCGCGCCTATGGCGTCGACCTCGTTTTTACCGACCCGCTAGAGGGCAGCGATGGCGCGATTGAAGCCGTGCGAGCGCTGGCCGCCCGCGAACCAGCGCGCTATTTTTACGCCAACCAGTACAATAACCCCGCCAATTGGCGCGCCCACTACAAAACCACTGGCGTAGAAATCTGGCAGCAAACGCAAGGGCTAGTGACGCATTTTGTGGCTGGCTTGGGCACAAGTGGTACGCTCATGGGGACGGGGCGGCGCCTACGCGACTATAACCCCGCTGTGCAAATCATCGCCTTGCAGCCAGACCTCGCTTTTCATGGCTTAGAAGGGTTGAAGCATATGCCCACTGCCATCAAGCCCGGCATTTACGATGAAACCTTTGCCGACCGCCAACTCAGCATTAGCACCGAAGCCGCCTATAACATGGGGCGGCGCCTCGCCCGTGAAGAGGGCTATCTCGTTGGCATTAGCGCTGCGGCGGCTATGGCGGGCGCGCTACAAATCGCTGAAGCACTGGCCGAACAGGGACAAAGCGGCCTGATTGTCACGCTCTTCCCAGATAACGCCTATAAATACCTCAGCGAATCTTTCTGGACGGAGGACTAGCGCTTAACTGTTTACGCATTCTCACAAAATGCCGCCCTGACTTGTGATACAATATCCCTAAATCTTACAGGGTGGTTTGCTTTTGTTGTGTTATACCACTTTGTGGTAGACTAAAAGCATGTTCGGCCACACTACACAATCGTGATGAACCGTGAGCGAGAATAATCCCAACATCTGGCGACTGCAAACCCGTCTTGATACAGCAGGGTTGATTGCAGCCTTGAAACATGAAAATACTGGTATTCGTAAACGCGCTGCGGCTGCTTTGCGCACATTAGGGGTTACTGATGCTGTTCCCGCCCTTAAAGAGGCTTTGGCACAGGAAAAAGACGAAGCAACCCGCGAGGCTATCTCCGCCGCCTTAGAAGCGCTCACTGCTACGGAGGCGCAAGCGGATGCCGAGAGAGAAACAGGCGCAGAAGATACGGCCAAAGCGACGCCCGAACCCTCCAGTGAATTGCAGAAGCTCATCGTCCAGTTGAAGAGCCGCGATGAGAGCGTTTTGCGCCCGGTGATTCACCAATTGGCTGAATTGGGCGATAAACTCGCCGCCGAGCCGCTGGTTGTGCTCTTCAATGATAAAAAGCTCTCGGCAGATATTCGCCTAGAAATTGCCGAAGCGCTGGTCAAACTGGAAAGCGCGCCTTCAGAAGTTGCGCTGTTGGCTGCCTTGCGCAGCCCAGATTGGCATATCCGCCGTAATGGCGCCGCTATTTTGGGGCAATCTCGCGCCGATTGGGCGGTGAAGCCGCTCGCCCAAATTCTCGATGATCCTGTCGAAATTGTGCGCAAAACTGCCCGCGCTGCCTTGCGCCGCATCGGCACAGCACAGGCCGTACAGGTGCTGAAAGCGGCCAGCCCCTTACACGCTAAGCCAAAGGAGAAAGCACCGCCGCCAAAGCCTGCCGCCAAAACAAAGCCGCTGAAGGCCAAAACCCCGCCCGAAAAGCCAGCGGCAGATGAGCCAGATGAGAGCGAGCGCACTTTTTCACAGGCGAAAGGCCTGCTCTCTCGCCTGCGGGAAGACGCCCAGTCCGAGCTTGAACAGCGTGCCCAAGAGCCGACAATCGCTGCTCGCCGTGATGATATGCGCGATGCGATCGAGAACGCCCGCAAAGAGCTGGAGGCAAAATTGGCCGCAGAGACTGCCTCAGCAGCTAAAGAGAAAGCCGAGCAGGTGCAGTCTTCGGCAGAGGAAGATGAAGACGGGGGCGAAAAAGCCAGCGGTGGCAAGCCTATTTCTTGGCCGCGCCGCCAGCCTAACCTCCAGCAACACACCGCGCCCACCCAGCCTTTAGACCCGTCGCGCGTTGAGCACCTCGATAACGCGCAATCAGAAGACGAAAGCAACAAGGGCGGTGATGATAGCGCCTCATAGCGGGCTATTACACCCTTATTGGCAATGCTATAATAGCCATATCCGAAAAGAGCAAGGTGGTTTTTCTGATATATGGCTATTGATTACATCATTGATTATCCCTGCCCGCCAAAAGAAAAATTAGGTACAGAGGGCATTGTTGAACGGCTCAAAGGCCAAGAGCGCGCTGAGGTCATTATTCAGCTTTTTCGTGATAATGGCGATGACCGCCCGCCCAGCCAAATGGGTTTTGAATTCACCCGCGCCACCCCCGATGGTGAAGACGAAAACACCGTTATCATCGTACAAGATTTATTAGATGAAGCCGCCGAGCTAGAGCCGTTGGCACATCACTGTCAAGGTTGCCCAGCTAACCGCACCGGCAAGCCTTTCGGTTGCGTTGGCTTCATTCAATACCCCATCACCGAAGCAGGCGAACAGTGGTTATTAGACCGCCTTCCCGTGCCCGATGAGCCGCTTATTTGGCTGCTGTTGCGGCAAGGGCTGCGCGAGTTCAAATATGATGGTGAAACCGTCGCCCCCTTGCGCGCCAACGCCAACAACTATTTTGAGAGCGCCACTGTGCAAAGCCGCTTATTAGGGGAATTGAGCATCAACGCCAACCAGATTTTTGAGATGATTTTCGCCGTCGGCCATATCATCCCCAATCACGCCGCCTTGTTGCTGCTATTCTTTAACGCTATCCCGCGCGATTTAGAGGCGCAAGACATTATGAATATCACCCCCGCTAGTGAAGATGCCCGCACCAAACACCCCTTTACCATTGAGTTCAATAGTAGCGATGATCGTTCAGTAGCAGACTTTAAGCAGTTTCTCTATGCCCTATATTTAGCGTGGACGCTGAACGTTCGCCTGTTGATTGATGCCTAAAAAGGGCGCGGTGTGCGCCCTCCAGTTCTGCTATTCAGTTGCTACGGGCACATCGATGGCCGCGTATTTTTTGACCACCGATTTCGCCACACGAGAGTGATGCACTTCTGATGCGCCGTCGTAAATGCGGAAGGCGCGCGCTTTCTCATACCAAACGCTAATCGGTAAATCCCTAGAAATGCCCATCCCGCCACAAATCTGCACAGCGCGGTCTAACACACGGTTCACCGTCTCGGCGATGAAGAACTTGCACATTGACGTTTCATCTCGCGCCTGCTCACCTTGCGCCAAGAGCCATGCCGCATGGTGCATCATCAGCCGCCCGGCGTGTAGCTCCATCTCAGAATCGGCCAGCATCCATTGAATGGATTGATGTTCGCTTAAGCGGCTGCCAAACGCCTTCCGCCGCGAAGCATAAGCCGTCGCTATCTCTAGCGCCCGCTGCGCAATGCCCGTCCAGCGCATGCAATGGGTGAGCCGTGCCGGCCCCAGCCGCGCCTGTGCCAGCATAAAGCCTTGCCCTTCTTCGCCCAAAATAGCGCTATCTGGTAAGCGCAGGTTGTTATAACGTATTTCCACATGCCCGCCAAAATCTTTGCCGCCCATCGTTGGCACGTCACGCACAATCTCAATGCCGGGCGCATCTATCGGCGCGAGGAACATCGTCGCCCCTTGATACGGGTGCACATCGGGATTGGTGAGTGCCATGATAATCAAAAAACTGGCCACTTCGCCATTGCTACTGAACCACTTATGGCCATTAATCACCCATTCGTCGCCATCGCGCACTGCCGTCGTCCGCAGCATTTTGGGGTCACTACCCGCGCCCGGTGGTGGCTCGGTCATCGAAAAGGCCGAGAAGATTTCGCCCCGCACCAATGGCGCGAGATAGTGCTCACGTTGTTCTTCATTGGCGAACATGTGGAGCAAGTGCATGTTGCCCTCGTCGGGTGCAGAGGCATGAATGGCCAACGGACCAATCAGACTGCGCCCAGCCTCTTCAAAAATGGGCACAATTTCTTGAAGGCTCAGCCCCATACCGCCCATTTCTTTCGGCATGGTTGGCGCCCATAACCCGGCGGCTTTTGCCTTCGCCCGTAGCTCCTGCAAGCGCTCGACTGTCAATTCTTCGCCGCTTTTCAACAGCTCAAGCTCTACTGGCACAACCTCGCTATCGACAAATTCGCGCACCCGCCGCGCTATCTTTTTAACATGCTTTGGTATTTGAAAATCCATTGGTTTCGCCCTTTAGTAAAATTTCTTCTGCAACAATGGAGTATAACGCCAACCCTAGCCGCCAGCAGCCAGTGGTCATAAAAAATCCCCCACATGCTACTGCGGGGGATTGGCGCTATCACCTTAAGCAGAGATAGTCACGGTCAGGTGTTGCTGGAGGGAAACCGAAAACGTTCCGAAATCCAACCTGCCAAAAACCTATACAAGTTTTTTATAAGTCCCGCGCCACTAAATGGAACAAATCCCCCGCCTTATTCGTCATCTTCAGTAAGAC
>WGEI01000192.1 GCA_015492875.1 Anaerolineae bacterium
GCTTTGGACGTAGCGTTAACGATGGAGCGTTTGACGCAAGACCCGATAGGTATCATTTTATCACGGCGGCTTGACTTGAGCGTTTCCTCATTACCGCCCAATGTGGTTGATTCTAGCAATTTCCTCAGCGACGCCATGGCACTCGCAAGCCAGCCGTTCCAATTTATCGGTTATGACCCAGTGATTAATGAATATCTGCACTGGTCTATCCCACCACAGGATTTAACGCGCTGGATTGCCGCTGGCCCCACTTCGCTAACATTGCGAGATGATGTGTTTAACGACTATATGGAGATGTTGAGCGAGCAAATTGGCCCAAACCCCTTTGGTGATGAGCGTTTTCTCAATCTAACTGAAGCTTATGAAGCGGTGCAGAAAGCGGTTCGGGATGGCCTACGTGAGGCGACTGTCCGTATTCGCTATATGCCAGGGGAGTATACAGTGCAATCTGGTGATGTAGCCTTTGCCATTGCCCGCAAAACAGGGTTGCCCTTTTATCTAATTGAGACAGCTAATCCGGGCCGAGATATGGATAGCCTGTTTGTTGGCGATACTATTTATTTACCCTCACGCGATGAAGTAATGCCAGAGGATGTCGTGCCCAATAAACGGATTA
Organism: Anaerolineae bacterium; assembly: GCA_015492875.1. GTDB lineage: Bacteria > Chloroflexota > Anaerolineae > Aggregatilineales > Phototrophicaceae > S146-30. Next base: position 617 of record WGEI01000192.1, read on the forward strand.
TCGTCAACTTAGATACTCAGATGCTCTATGCTTTTGAAGACGGCCAGCTAGTATTTTATTGGAAGATTTCTTCTGGCGTTAGTCAAGCGCCAACTTCTCCGGGTATCTTCCAAATTCTCTCACATGAGCCAGTGGCTTATGGCAGCAGCTATTCGCTTTGCCAGAACGATGTCTGTGGCCAATGGGTGATGAACTGGTTTATGGGCATCTATGAAGTTACGCCAGGACTGATGAATGGCTTTCATGGGGCTGTCTCTTTGCCTAATGGCACTTATTTAGGTGGGGGCAATGTTGGCCAACCATACACTTTCGGCTGTATTATGTCGCGTGATGAACAAGGAAAGTTATTGTATGATTGGGCAGAAATAGGCACAGTTGTGGAAATTATCTCCCGCGATTTTCAGCCGATGAGCGATTTAGGCCGCTGGGTTTTAGAACAAGGACCAATGGAAGGGGCTGTTTAGCGATTGCATTTGTGTAAAGTGTCTAAATCGGCCTTTGTGCAATATCCCATAGATGTTGTGCTCTTTAGCACTCACATAAAGTGATGACGGGTCAGAGTGGCCTTTTGTTACGGCATGTTTCTTTTATAACTCCTTTACAAGAGTTTGACTTTGGTTGGGTTTCCCGTATAATGTTTAATAACTTAGATGTGTGGAGTGACTTCACCAAACTAGAGCTTATTACAAAAAACTCTTTTGCAATAACTCCACACTAGAACACATGCCTCACCTTTAAGGTGGGGCATTTTTGCTGCTGTAGGAGATACTCATGACTAAAAAACAATATGGCACGTGGCCTAGCCCCATTACACCACAAATGATTGCTGCGGGCTTAAAGTTTAACGATGTGCAGTGGGATGATGATGGGCAAACCCTTGTCTGGCATGAGGGGCGTGGCAAACAAGGGGTGCTAGTTGCACAAACAGGACTACAAGCACCACGAGATTTAACCGAACCCGACCTTTCCATACGCGGGCGTGTGGGCTATGGCGGTGGGGAATTTGCAGTGCGTCATGGGCAAATCTACTTTGTGTCCTCTGGGCGCGTATATTGTCAGTCGCTATCTGGCGGCTTTGCGAAGCCAATAACGCCAGCCTTTGGCGCGGCGGCCTCTCCCTCCGTCTCTTTTGATGGCCGTTGGGTTGCCTATGTTCATACTTATGAGAATATAGATGGTATTGCGCTGGTTGATGCTGATGGCCAGCATTGGCCACGAAAGCTGGCTTTTGGAACAGACTTCGCCATGCAACCTGTTTGGCATCCTGAAGGTCGTATGCTCGCTTATGTTGCTTGGAATCATCCCCAAATGCCGTGGGATGGTACGGAGCTACGCTTGGTGAAGTTGGAAATGGGGGCGGATGGTGTGCCTTATGCTGAGGATATGCAGGTTTTAGCTGGCGATACCGATACGGCGATTTTTCAACCTGCTTTTTCTCCAGATGGGCGTTATTTAGCTTATATCAGCGATGAAAGCGGTTTTGGTCAACTCTATCTTTATGATTTAGAGAAGCAAACGCATCGCCGTTTAACCGAGTATAAAGCAGAATATGGCATGCCCGCTTGGGTACAGGGATTGCGCACTTATGGCTGGACTGCCGATAGTAAGGCGATATATGCCATCCGTAACCAAAATGCTACTCATACTTTATGGCGAATAGAGGCGAGTAAAGGGGCTGCACAACAAGTTAAGGCGTTAGAGGCGTATACCTCATTAGGGCAGATTGCTGTGTCGCCCGTTGGGGAGCACGTGGCACTCGTCGCGTCATCTTCTACACAACCTGCCCGCATTGTCAGCTATACGCCCCCAGAATCGCCCCATCCTCAGCACTTAAGCGCGCCGAAAACCGAGCCGCTCAGCATCAGTGTTCTTGTAGAAGAAGGCGCTGCACCTGTATTGGTTCGCCGCCGCAGCACAACAGAGGCGCTATCTGAGAAACAGCTTGTCGCTGCCCAACCTATCAGCTGGCAAGGGGATGATGGCGAAACGGTCTATGGCCTTTACTATCCGCCGCTCACTGGTGCGTATGAAGGAACAGGCGCACCGCCGTTAATTGTGAATATTCATGGCGGCCCCACCTCGCAACGTGTGCGCCGTTATGAAGCTGAAGCCCAATTTTTCGCCACACGTGGCTATGCATTTCTAGATGTCAACTATCGCGGCAGTACCGGCTATGGTCGTGAATATATGCTGAAGCTGCGGGGGCAGTGGGGCGTTTACGATGTGGAAGATGCCGCTAGTGGGGCGCAGCATCTGGTTAAGCAAGGGCTGGCGGATGAAAAACGTCTGGTCATTATGGGCGGTAGCGCTGGGGGGTATACAGTGCTGCAGTCCCTTGTCGAAAAGCCCGGCTTTTATCGCGCTGGTGTCTGTCGCTATGGCATCAGTAACCAGTTTTTACTGGTACAGGATACCCATAAATTTGAAGCTCATTACAGCGATACGCTTTTAGGCGCATTGCCAGAAGCCGCCGAAATTTACCGCGCTCGCTCACCTTATTTCCATGCTGACCGTATTAAAGACCCCGTCATTATCTTTCAAGGGGAAGATGACCCCGTTGTGCCACGCAACCAGTCCGATAGCATCGTCGCCTCGTTGCGGCGGCGCGGTGTGCCCCATGAATACCATGTCTATGAGGGAGAAGGGCATGGTTGGCGTAAACCAGAAACTATAGAGCACTACTATAAGCATGTACTGCGCTTCCTAGAACAGTGGGTGGTTTACATTTAAGCAGGAAATGCCATCTTTCTGCTACAATATAGATGAAATGTAGTTTTGAGGTAGATAGATGGCTTCACATAATCTGGCTTATGAAGAAGTGATAGACTTTTTGACTTCTGGCCCAGCTTTGGAAGAAATTATCAATTTCAACTA
>WGEI01000193.1 GCA_015492875.1 Anaerolineae bacterium
GTATAATGACGAACAACCGTTGAACGCCTAATATCGGAAACCCATGTTGTGATAGCCAACTCATCATCTAATAGCGCCGGCTGCAGGTATTCGATACGATGGCGGCGCGCAACGATGGCAAATCCCGCTTCTTCGACACGCTTCATTGGCCAGCCGAAATGAGTGGCGACTTGTGTGCTGCAATCTTCAATATAGTTGAGATACACCGCGTTATTCATATGACCCGCCGCGTCAATATCGCGCCACTCAACGCGCTTGTGCAAAGTGTAAGCGCCTACGGGTTGTGGCGGTTGTTGGGGAAATCGCTCTCTAGGCGGCAATTCATCTGGCAAGCCAGCGGGGCTATAGGCTGCTACGATGTCTGGGGGGACAGTCACAGGCTGGAAAGTTTCGGCGTCGAGGAATACCCAATCAGTCCAAGCACGCGCCGCCAGCGCCTCTTGCCCTTGAATGCGAAACTCGTATAAACGGCGCGAACGGACACGGCGAAAATCCCCCACCCATGTCGTCACTTCCACTGTTTGCCCATAAGTAACCGGGATTAAATACTCAATCTCTGTTTCTCTGGCTAGCCACATCCGCCCCAAAGATTGGTAGCGCGCCTTATCGTAGCCAACCGCCGCCGAAGCATCTAAAGCGGCCTCTTCCATATAGCGCACATAGTTCGCATTGTTGAGGTGGCCATAAGCATCGCATTCATAATGGCGCACGCGAAAAGTCCGTGTGTGTTTCACTGGTGGCATGTTTTTCTCCCATATTGAACACCCCAATCACAAATCGTTAGGGGTTGGTATCCACCAGCGTATTATACACCCAGCCCTGTGTGCCATTAGATAGCTCAATATGTATCCAGCCGCCGTTGCCAGTATCGCCTAAGAGATAACAAGGCTCTCCACTATCCACCAACGCCACGATGCTATAGCCTGTGCTGGGGCCACTGCGGACGTTAATCAATGCACCATCACTGGCATATAGCACGCACCTTGAAAGCGCGGGGGTAGGCGTCGTAGTAGCGGTTGGTGTGTGGCTTGATACCCGCGTAATGAGCAAGGTGGGTACTTGGGTTGCAGGCGGTGGCTCAGTCGGCAGTATATTATCCGCTATAGGTGTGGCAGATAAAACGGTTGGCGCAACTGCTGTACGAGTAGGACGAGGCGTAGCGGTTGGCGGCAAAATGGCGGTAGGGATGCGCAGGGGATTATGTACGATCACCTCTTCAAGCTGGTAGGTTGCGGTCAATGTGCCCATAACCCCCGCCTGTACCGTTGCACTCAATTCCTCTTCGGTGATGGGCAGTTGAAGCGCAATCGCTAGGATAACCAGCGCCAATAATAACGGTGCGAATGTGAAGGCAAGGCGAGACCATTTGATGAGTTGTAAGCGGCTCACGGGGAGCGGCTTTTGATTTTCTGGAATGCGAGAGGCAGCAATAGTCTTCTCTAATGGCGCGAGGTAATAACCACGACGGCGCAGTTCCGTATGCAACTGGCCAAAAGCGCGGTCAAATGGTTGGTGATAGAAATCGACATACTGCAAACGCGCCAATTGAAAATGCACTTTTGCTGGTTCAACCAGAATTGGAATCACTAACTTGCCTTGATCGATGAAGTATTGCCATTCGTTCTCCACATTTTTAGACGCCATCGCCTCTGGCGTGATGAGGACAAACAATACATTACATTCATCGAGGCCACGCTGAATTGCTGTACTCCAATTTTCGCCCGGCGGGATATGCTGAACATCAATCCAAATTAACGCGCCATAATCCGAAAGCCACAGCGCGAACTTACGGGCAAAAACTTCGTATTTACGAGCATAGCTGATAAATGCGCGTAGTGTTTCCAAGTCATGCTCCAGTAAATATCGTAATAAAATAAGGACGCTTATAACTATTTTATAACCATTTATGGCTAGAAAAATAAAAGAGTGGCGCGAGGCCACTTTCGTCACTAGTACATTAGTCCCCTAAGCGTTATAGCAAGCGCATATGCTCTACTTTGATACAGCGATTCATCACGACAGTTAAACCTGCTTCAGTCGCCTTTTGCGCTGCCGCTTCATCCACGACGCCCAATTGCGCCCATATAGCGCGCGCGTTGGCGGCGATGGCATCTTCAACAATATCCATCAAATGCTCTGAGCGGCGGAACACATTCACAATGTCCACTTGCGTAGGTATCGCCTGTACAGAAGGGTAAACCTGCTCGCCATCAATCGTTTGCACTTTGGGGTTTACAGGATACGCTCGGTAACCCTGTCGCCGTAAGTATTGGGCTATTTGATAGCTAGTGCGGTGGGGTTTATCGCTATGGCCAACGACGGCAATGGTGCGGGCACTTTGAAGTAACTGACGCATCACCTCTTCATCGGCGAGAACAACGCTCATGGTTCGCTCCTATCGTTTATGGGAATAGCTCTCTATTGAGACGATGATTATCTCTCGGTCTCTTACCTGCTATAATGCGGGTAGATTTGAGAAAGGGGGCAACATGACCAAACCGATTATCCTCTCATGGAGCGGCGGCAAAGATAGCACAATGTCGCTCTATACCTTGAAGCAATCTCCAGAATACGAAGTCGTTGGCCTTTTGACCACCATCACATCGGCCTATGACCGCATCAGTATGCACGGGGTACGGCGAACTTTGCTTGAGGCACAAGCAAATGCGCTAGGGCTGCCCGTTTACACCGTAGAACTCTCCCAAAAGCCATCTAACGAAGAATATGAGGCGAAAATGGCGACGATGTTACAGACATTCCGCCAACAGGGGATTGATACTGTGGCATTTGGCGATATTTTCCTAGAAGACCTGAAGGCCTATCGTATGCAAAAGATGGAAGAGGCGGGGATGACGGCTATTTTCCCGATATGGGGCCGGCTGAGCGCGGCGCTAGTGCGTGAATTTATCGGGCTGGGCTTCCGTGCGGTGATTACTTGTGTAGATAGCCAGCAGTTGGATGTATCTTTTGCGGGGCGGATGATTGACGAAAACCTACTTGCAGATTTGCCGCCACAGGTTGACCCTTGCGGTGAAAATGGCGAGTTTCATTCGTTCGTTTTCGATGGTCCATTATTTGCAACGCCGCTTAATGTGGAAACAGGGGAGCACGTTTTAAGAGATGAGCGATTCATGTATTGCGACGTTTTGCCGCAGGGCTAACCCTTGTCGAGCATGAAGGCATTGCTTAAACTGACGCCATGAATGACGCGCAAAACACCACACCCAACCGCAAGTGCCCGCGTTGTGGCGCACTATTCACTTGCCATATAGCTGCAGGTCATGAATCGTGCTGGTGTTTTGATTTGCCGAAAACAGTTCCTTTAAGTGGGGCTAATTTCCCTGATGAGCCTCGCTACGAAGGCTGCTTATGCCCCAACTGTTTGCGCCAATGGCTCATTATCCAACAGCAAAATATAGCACCTGAAGATTAAACAATGGCTGAAAAACCGAGAATTGTATCGCTTTTACCCAGTAGTACCGAAATTGTGTGCGCGTTGGGCTTTGCCGATGCGCTTGTTGGGCGTTCTCATGAATGTGATTACCCCGCTGGCGTGGAAAACCTGCCACCATTAACCGCGCCCAAATTCAATCCTGATGGGCGCAGCTATGAAATTGACCAGCGGGTCAAAGCCGTCTTGCAGGAGTCATTAGCCGTTTATCGTGTTGATGCCAACTTGTTAAAAACCTTACAGCCGAACATTATTGTCACCCAATCCCAATGCGATGTTTGCGCGGTGAACTTTGATGAAGTGCAGCGCGTTTGTGAGCAATATCTAGATACGGATGCGCACATTATCGCCTTAGAACCCAATTCGCTGGCGGATGTATTCGCGGATATTCAGCGGGTTGCCGACGCACTAGGTGTAACAGAACGCGGGCGGCAACTCATCAATGAATTGCAAAGGCGTATGGAGGCAATCGCGGCAAAAGCGCAAACCCTGCCCAAGCCGCGCGTCGCCACAATTGAGTGGATAGACCCATTGATGGCCGCAGGCAACTGGGTGCCGACATTGGTTGAAATGGCTGGTGGCGAGAACCTATTTGGCACAGCGGGCGAACATTCACCATGGATGGCATGGGATGCGATAGTAGCCGCTGACCCAGATGTGCTAGTGGTGATGCCTTGCGGGTTTGATATTGACCGCTCTTGCATGGAAATGGATGTTTTAACCGCCCGCCCAGAATGGCAATCGTTGAAAGCCGTGCAAAGCGGACGCGTATATATTACCGACGGCAACCAATATTTTAACCGCCCTGGCCCTCGTTTAGTGGAATCACTGGAAATTTTGGCAGAAATTCTTCATCCAGAACATTTTCACTTCGGGCATAAGGGCATAGGATGGGTGACATTTTCGGGTTAAACTAAGACGTTGTTCAAAGGATGCTTTGTAGATTATCGCATGATGAGGGCGCTTCAATGCGCCTTCTGTGTGCGTGGAGTAAGTACACGGAGATAAAGACGTGACCGAACAAGAGAGCAAAACCTATCTCATCACCGGCGGCGCCGGCTTTTTGGGCATTAACTTCGTCCGCTATTTGTTAGAGCGCGGGCATCGCGTTGTGTCATTGGATATTGCCGAGTTCAATTATCCTGAGCGCAACCAAATTACGGAGATACGTGGCGATATTCGTGACCGCACCAAAGTTGACGAAGCGATGCAAGGCGTGGATATTGTCGTGCATACTGCCGCTGCCCTACCGCTCTATAGCCCAGAAGACATTTGGACAACAGATGTTGAGGGTACGCGCAATATCATGGACTCTGCGCTAGAGCATGGCGTAGAGCGCGCCATTATGATTTCTTCAACAGCGGTCTATGGTGTACCAGACCATCACCCAATTTATGAAGATGACCAACTCGTTGGCGTTGGGGCTTATGGCGAGGCGAAAATCGAGGCCGAAAAAGTCTGCCTAGAATACCGGGGAAAAGGCCTATGTGTGCCGATTATCCGCCCCAAATCCTTCATTGGGCCAGAGCGTTTAGGCGTCTTCGCCCTGCTCTATGACTGGGCATATACTGGCCATAGCTTCCCCGTGCTCGGCAATGGCAATAACCGCTACCAGCTGCTGGACGTGGAAGACCTTTGCGAGGCGATTTATCTCTGCGCGACATTAGAGCGCGATGTCGTTAACGACATTTTCAACATTGGCGCGAAAGAATTCAGCACAATCCGCGAGGACTATCAGGCCGTACTCGATTACGCTGGGCATGGGAAGAAAATCCGCCCCATCCCTGCTGCGCCGGCCATCTTCATCTTGCGCATTTTAGAAGCATTACGGTTGTCGCCACTGTATAAGTGGGTATATGACACGGCTGGCAAAGAATCGTTTGTATCCATTGAAAAAGCGGAGCGTGTTCTGGCTGTCTCTTATACACATCT
>WGEI01000194.1 GCA_015492875.1 Anaerolineae bacterium
ATGAAGTAGCGCCCGGCGGCTATGTTTGGGTGTTCCCCAAAGGCCAAGACCAAGCCAATGTTGGCATTGTCATTACTCCAACCCATGATAAATTAGAGCGCCATGCCATCTCATATTTGAATGAATTTGTAGAGCGGCGCTTTCCCAACGCCTCTATCTTAGCGATGATGGTCGGGGGCATCCCCGTTGGCGGCTCGATGAAGCAATTTGTTGCCGACGGGCTGATGCTGGTCGGTGATGCGGCGCACCACGCCGAACCATTGACCGGTGGTGGCATCAATCTAGCGATGGAAGGCGGTGCGATGGCCGCCAAAGTGGCCGCAGAAGCCATTCGTGAGGGCGATTGCTCAAAGCAGCGGCTAGAAGCTTATCAAAAAATGTGGATGGAGGATAATGGACGCGGAGAGCGTTTGCTCTCCAACTTACGGCATATCGCCCTCAAATTCAGTGATGAGCGCGTGACTAAACTCATCCGCACGATACAGGATTTACCATTGGAAGCGATGAGCGCCCACGAAATCATCCTCAAAGTTTTGCGGCAAGACCCCGCGCTATTGATTTATGCCAAAGATGTGATTTTTATTTAGTAGAAAATAGCGCCCTGTTGACTATTGTTGGCGGGGCGTTTCAACGCGGTTTCAATGGCGCGCTGTTGCCCAATATAGGTTTTCATGTAGCCTAGTTCTTTCGCTGTAACTTAAGCAATGCGAGTTTTCGTCAATAAACATAGGATGACATTCCGCCATGCCCGATTGGTTTAATATCTCCTATTTGCGAGATGGCAGTCCCATCCAACGAACCGCTTATCGCCTCCTTTGCGAAACGGGCGTCTTAAAACGTTTGGCGGCCTATAACGCGGTGTTAGCGGGAACAGTTCCGTTAGGCATTGATGTTGCGGGGAGTGACCTAGACATTCTTTGCGAACAGCATGACAGCGCCGCTTTTAGCCATACATTGCGCGAATACTTCGGCGGGTACGAGGCGTTTAGCCTGCACCAAACCGCACGGGATGGCATGGCGGTTGTGATAGGGCGTTTTCGCTATCAGGGGATGCTGTTTGAGATTTTTGGCCAACCCAAGCCCGTACAACAGCAAAATGCTTATGTGCACATGCTTATTGAATATCGCCTGTTGCAATTGGGGGGTGAAGCGGCTAAACGGGCAATACGGGCGCTCAAGCAACAAGGGTACAAAACCGAACCCGCCTTCGCCCATTACTTTCAGCTAGAGGGTGACCCGTACCAAACATTGCTAGCGCTGGCGAAAATGGATGATGGTACTTTGCGTACCGCGCTTGCAGGTGCGCTATGAACGGGATTATCCACCAGCTAGAACAGGCTGGCTATCACGTCTCTATTGACGACAAAGCGCCTTACTATCAGGGTATGTTGGCCTTGTTGGGCGGGGTAGAGGGGATTGAGCGCTTACGCGATGTCGCACAAGTGCGCCTCCTTTCGCATGCACAGATACGAAAAGGACGCGCCTACACCTATCGTGAACTTTTCCAATTAAGCGGCGGTCATCCGCAAAAGCTTGAGCAGGTGCTCATGCAGTTGGTAGAGCGCCATATCTGGCTACGGGGCTACCGCCTGCGCTGCCCCAACTGCACACTAGAGCACTGGTATCGTCCGCAAGCACTTAGTGACCCGTTGACCTGTGCGGGGTGCTATAGGCCGTTTGTTGTGCCGTTGGAACAACCTTTTACCTATCAGCTAAATCCGCTATTCGCCGAAGGGTTGCGGCAAGGGGCATTGACCGTATTGCTGGCGCTATACTATCGCTACCAGCAAAACCAAGCTGTTCAATGGGCGTTTGGCGTGCTCTTGCAGGGCGAATATCAAACTGATATAGACCTCATGGTGTTAGAGGGTGAACGGTTATATGTGATAGAGTGTAAAGACAATGTAACTGATGACGTGGTAGTACAAGCGCAAATAGAACGCGGGTTAGCCATTGTGCGCCAACTCCCCAATGCCGAATATGTTTTCGCCACACTCGGCCAGCCGCCGCCAACAGTGAAACAACTTCCCCTAAAAGTGTGGTCAGCGGAACAGCTATTGCCTCAGTCCATATAATCCCGCCGCACCGCATCAACAATCTGCAATAGCAATTCAGCATCATAAGGCTGTTGGTGATAGGTGTAAATCAAGGCGGCCATCGCCATGCCCAAACCGTAATCATAGCGCGGGCCGGGCGGTTCGTCCCCCGCTAGCACCAGCCCCATACCATCGAGGACTAGCCCTTGCTGGCTCAAATGAAAAATGACGCCAGCGGGATAGCGCGCCCAGCGCGGCAAAGGGCGGTTGAGCACGGTGCGCTTGCGCTTTGCCCCTTGTCTATCAAACTTTGTCGCCGATTCGGTATCTGCGTTATAGAGATAGTAGGCATGTCCCGCCACTGTAAGACCAGCAACCCACATATCCCGTTCAGGGGCTTTGACCAGCCATTGGGGTTCGTGTTGGGGGTAATGTGTTTGCCATGCCATCAATAGCCGTAACGGTGGGTTACTCTCGAAATCCAATTCTCAGAACTCCGCTTGTTGTACTATAGTTATTTAGTGTACCATGTTGAAACCAACTGAAACACCACCCACCGCAGAAAAAGAGGTAGTGCATTCGTGACCATTGTTGATTTAACTGCTGTCCGCCCCTTGATAAAACTATGCCTGTTGGCCATTGTTGCTATGTTGGTCGCTGCCTGTAGCTCATCTAATGAACAACAGCCAGAAATACAGTTGCTAGACGACCAACCAGTAGAGGTTATCGTCGTCACTGCAACGCCCATTGTGCCGACAATTACGCCCATCCCTACTTTGGCTGCTGTCGTCAATACGCCAACATTGCCCCCACCAGATACCGCCATACCGCCAACACCAACCCTCGACCCGCAACGGGTAGAGGCGGCAACCTGCGAGGAAGATTTATTCGCCATCTGGCAAACAGCGGTTGATGCTTGTCTTGGCGCACCTAAGGGGCATGTGTGTAATGGCGGGTTAGCCCCCGCTGCAGAGCCTGCGGCGGTGAGTAACGCTTTAGTGCCACTTGGTGCAAAAATTGCCCTCGCAGATATTGTTTCGTTGCAAGGCGCGCCAATTATGGCCACTACTAATGCAGCGGGTGCGGTTTTTCTTCACTTTAGCAACGATACTACAGGCGTGCTTATCGGCGATGTCCTGTTGAAGGATACCGGCAATGGTGATGAGCCATGGTTAAACTTCATCGTAGAAACGGGCGCATCACAGGCGCAATCACTCTGTCCATCAGCGCCGCCTGATACGCTCATCCTGCAAAATCCCTTCGGACGGACTGTGCGCTTAGTGGTGAATGGTGTCCCATTAGACACCATCGGCACAATTGCCGTTCAAACGGAACAAGATGCTAGTGGCAACCGCACTGTTTTCACCGCCATAGAAGGGCGCGGTCGCATCATTGTGCAGGGTGAAGCGCGGGTGATATGGGCTGGCCAGCGCGTGACTGTCCCCTATCTTGCTGATGATTGGAGTGCACCAAGCGGGTTGCCATCAGCAGTTGAGCCGTTAAATCTAGAGCATATCGCCAACCTGCCCACTCAATTGCTAGAGCGCCCGGTGCTGTTGCCCCAGCCCGGCATCGCCAGAACTGAAGGGGGCGTCAATATGCGCGCCGAACCTTCGACAGATGGTGAGTTATTGCGCCAAGTGGATGCTGGCGAGACCTTGAGCGTTTTAGGCCGTAATAGCGATGGTACATGGCTACATGTACGCACTGAAAATGGCGAGACAGGTTGGATGTTCGCCGAACTGTTACGCCAAGAAATGGGCGAAATTACTGCCATTTACGAGCAAACGCCTGTACCGCCGCCACGCTATGGTGAACTTGGCGCTTATGCGCGGGTGAATGCTCCAACAGGGGCTAACTTGCGAGAAGCGCCCCTCGCGGATTTTGAAGCCATCACTACACTGCCTCATGGTACAGAGGTGGCGCTGTTGGCGCGCAGCCCATATAGCCCTTGGGTGCGGGTGCGCGCTGGCGATTTGACGGGATGGATAGCCTTGATTTTGTTGGAGACACAAACGGGAATTGAGGCCTTGCCCATTGATTACAACGTACCGCCGCCACCACCACCGACGCCCATCCCGATTTATGGCGATAACGCTTTTCCCGACCCGAACGCCACCCCCTAAATATTGGGGATTTTACCGAGATTTTATAGAGAGGTATTTTGCCCAATGTTATACTCTGTAGTCCATTTTGTATAAATTTGCCTAATGGAGGCACTGATGGGCTTTTGGAAACAGATTTCGACCAATTCACGGCAACGATTGTTGTTCGCAGGTTTGCTGGTGTTATTGATGATGCTTGCACCAGCAGCAGGGGCAGTGGATAGTAGCGCCCCTGTCGTAGCAGCGGAGGGCGGCTCAGGCATTAGCAGCGTTGTCGCGTTGTTCCTCGCCATTGGCATTATCCTAACAGCGGCGCGGATTGCGGGTTCTACTGCGCGCGCACTAGGGCAACCCCGTGTTCTAGGGGAGTTACTTATCGGCGTTGTGCTTGGTCCATCGGTACTCAATATGCTGCAATGGGGCGTCTTTGGTGGCCATGATTTGAGCAGTGTCATCCATGAATTAGCCGAAATCGGCGTCCTGTTGCTGATGTTTAATATCGGCCTAGATGTTCACATTAAAGAGTTGGCCAAAGTGGGCAAGGTTGCCCTATTCGCCGGGTTTTTGGGCGTTATTTTCCCGGTGATATTTTCTGGCCTTATCACGTTTTGGGGTGGGTACGAGTGGCAAACAGCCCTATTTGCTGGTGTGGTGCTGGCGGCGACTAGTGTCAGCATCTCCGCACAGGTATTGCTTGAAGTTGGGCATTTGCACTCGCGCGTTGGCAATGGGCTGCTCGCTACCGCACTCATTGATGATGTATTGACGATTATCCTAGTATCGCTCACAGTGGCGATAACTGGGGCGGGCGGTGGTGCAGTGGATATTGCCCAGCTTGGCGGTATTGTCTTGCGCATGTCGCTCTATATTGGCGTGGCTTTTGCTATCAGTTGGTGGGTAGTCCCCCAACTATTTGAATGGCTTGCTAAGCGGCCTAATATCGCACAGAACTACGGTATGGCTGTCTGGGGCGTTGCGCTTGCCTTTATCTTTGGCTGGTCTGCCGAGGCTCTTGGCGGGGTGGCCGCTATTACTGGCGCATTCATCGCTGGTGTTGGCCTCAGCCGCCTGAATAATCAAGAGATGAAACGGGAAATCGGTAGCGCCGTGAGCTATATTTCTTATGCTTTCGTCGTGCCAATTTTCTTCATTAACGTGGGATTGCAGATTGATTTGAGCAACTTCCCATGGGGTGATGCTTGGTTCTTCGCTTTAGTGATGCTCGGTGTTGCCATTTTGACAAAGATCATTGGTGCAGGCATTGGCGGGCGGTTAGGCGGCTTTAATAACAGAGAAGCGCTACAATTGGGCGTCTGCATGGTATCGCGCGGGGAAGTTGGTCTGATTGTGGCCGCCATCGGCGTGAATAATGGCATTCTCATGCCGACAGACCCGTTATTTTCCGTTTTATTCTTGACAATTCTGCTGACAACAGTTTTGACACCGCCCATCGTGCGTGTTGTCTTCGCCCAGAGGAAATCAGTTGAAAAACCAGCAACCACATCAGTTTAGGGGGTATATATGAAACTCATCATTCTCATCACTTCAAAAATTCAGGGCGGCATGGAAGTCGCCTTGGCATGGCAGGAAATTGGGGCGCCAGGCGTGACAATCATCCCCAGTCACGGCCTCCACAGCTTAACCGAGCAGGTTAAGCGCACTTCGATTGAATTGCCGCCCAATGTTGTCTCATCCATGTCTGCGACTTTGGCCTATATTACGGGACAAGTCGAACACACCAATTACACCATTTTGTCCGTTGTGCCAGATGATATGGTGGATAAACTGATTGAAGCGGCGAAGGGAGAATTAGGCGACTTGATGTCGCCACGAACGGGCGTATGCTTCATTGTTGATATTGCTCAGGCTATTGGCGTGCGCGACCCACGCGGCGATCAAGAGTAGGGATATTTCTCGAATTCAAGCCTTGTCCCAGAGTGTAAATTTGGTATAATGATTGCACTCAATGGGGAGTCGCCAAGCGGTAAGGCAGCGGACTTTGGATCCGCCATTCGTAGGTTCGAATCCTACCTCCCCAGCAAAGGCGCTTCGTCAATATGACGAGGCGCTTTTTGATTCCCCCAATTGCGGTTAAAATTGGTGAAACATAGCATCCTTAAACGGCGTATATTACAATAAGGTATTGATTCAATCATTAGCAAATTAAGCGAGCAAACCAGTTATGAAAAACGAGGTTCGTCAAAGGGCATTTGGCACTTTGCTCACCCATGCGGTATTGCGTTGGGAAACATTGGTGACTTTAATCGTCACCATTATCTTATTCCTATTTTTCAAACAGCCATTCTCGTGGTGGCAGGATTGGTTTTGGCTAGTTGCAGGCGCAATTGCCGAAGGCGCACTCGTCGTCTCTACCTTAACTGATCCCGAAAGCCTTGAAGAAGCGATTTACCGCGAGTTTGAGCAGAGCATCGATGTGAATAATATCCGCAATCCTGTGGCGCGGGAGAGGCTGAAAAGCGCGCTGGAATACCGCCGCAATATGATAAAACAGGTCGAGCAGCATAAGGGCGCATTGCGCACCCACTTGCGCCAGACCCTCTCCGATGTCACCCAATGGATTGAGTATATGTACCGTCTTGCAGAACATATTGATGCTTTTGAAGGTAATGAGCTTGTCGAGCGCGATTTGAAAAGCGTCCCCCAGAAAATCGAGAAGGTGAAAATACGGCTCGCCCGTGAAAAAGATGAACAGGTGCGGGCAGATTTAGAGCGCCAATTAGAGCAATTAGAGCAGCAGCGCGAAAACCTTGAAGCGACTGTGAACTCTATCAAGCGTGCTGAAATTC
>WGEI01000195.1 GCA_015492875.1 Anaerolineae bacterium
GCTGTAATGGAAACAGACCAGTTGCGCGTGCGGGCACGGGTGAAACAGGTTGCGTATGGCAGTGATGGTTCGATGCCATCGAACAGTTACTTTGATGGCCTTCAAATAGAGTTTGCGGCGTGGCAAAAAGGAGAAAGTAAACAGCCTCATCAAACATCGGTCAGTATGCCATCTGCAATACCAGATGCAACACCGACACCATCACCAGTCACACCAGCCGCACCCACAAGCAGCGGCCCCCCTAGCATTCAGCCACTATCGCCACCACCGATGCAAACGCCACCATCAACGGGCGACGTGCAGCCAGTCATGCCAGCTCCCCCCCCAGCGGGTAGCACGCCAATGGTACAGCCAGTGATGCCGCCGACACCACCAGCAGGCGGCACGCCAACGGTACAGCCAGTTATGCCACCGACACAACCGCCATCGAGTGAACCGCCAACGGTGCGGCCATTAACGCCACCGCCATTACAAACGCCGCCACAAGGTGGCAGCGGCACGGATGATGATGACCCGTTCGGAGGTACTGGCGACTTCACACCATTGCGGAGAGAATAAACTTAAGGATGAGAAAGCCCCATATGACGCCATATGGGGCTAAAAGTTGATATGGTAATGGCTTACTCAACTTTTTTGATTTTCAAGACAATTTCACCACTGGGCGTTTCTACGCGAACACGGTCGCCTTTTTTGTGGCCTAATAAAGCGGCGCCAATGGGGCTTTTACCAGAGATTTTGCCTTCGCGCGGGTTAGCTTCTGCTGCACCCACTATTTTGAAGGTTTCATCTTCGTCCATACCTTCTTCACGATAGGTGACTGTGCTCCCTACCCGAACAGTACCATCTTGCTCTGTTTCGGTGATAATCACTGCACTGCGCAATAAATTCTCAAGATATTGAATGCGGCCTTCGATGAAGGCTTGCTGTTCTTTAGCATCTTGATAGTTCGCATTCTCGCGCAAGTCGCCTTCGGCCACCGCTTCTTTTAACTTTTGTGCTAATGCAGGGCGGCGCACTTCAATGAGTTCTTGCAGCTCGCGGCGTAGTTCTTCTGCGCCTTCTGGAGTCAAATAAGTTTGTTCTAGTTCAGACATTTTAATCCCTCAAACTTGACCAATACCTGGCCTCATTCAGCAAAAGGCGTTTTTGCCTGTTGGCGGCGCAAACTCGCCAGCGCCAATACATTATTATGATGGAGCTGCTCTGCGACACCATTCAGCAAAATACGGCTTTTACCACACCGTTCAATATCAATAGCAGCTAAAGCTTGTTCAACATCTGCGTCAGTAAGTGCTTGCTCCACTGCACGGGATAGGGTATGGAGATATTGCACATCACTTTCAATTTTCTCTTCGACCTCTCCACGCAAAATCACTTCGCCATGCCCTTGAATAATGTTTTCAAAGCCAAGATTGCGCAGGCTATCAAGAGAAGTCAGAAAATCATCATAACTGCCATCTACAAAATAAGGTATGGGCATCAATGTATCGGCGGCAAAAAGCACTTGGTCTTGTAATACATGAACGACAATAGAGTCCATGCTGTGTCCTGGTGTGTGCCGCATATGAAAGGTTTTATTGCCCACATGTAAGGTGAATTCATCATCGAAGACGATATTGGGCAAAATAAGGTCTACATCTCGCATCTCTGCCGATGCTTGTTTCATGCTTTCTAGGCCTTCCCTACCACGAGTGTTTAATAACTCGCGGCACAACCGATGCGAGATAACCTGTGCGCGTGGGAAAAAACATGTGCCTGTCGTATGGTCGGCATGAAAATGGGTGTTAATGACATATTTGACGACAGCGCCTAAACGCTCTTCCACAAAATGACGAATTGCACGGGTTTCTTCTGGATAAAGCAGGGTATCAATGACAACGGCACCCGCTGTTGTCATCACCACGCCTGCGGTGACTTGTACGTATAAATCGCTGGTAAAAACGAAAATGTCTTCAGTTACCCGTTCGCGTTGCATAACGGAACTCGTACGCTCTAATTTACTTGAGACAAGATGAATTTTGATATGTGTTTCAGTATAGTGAGGATGAGAGCGAAAATCAAGCAATAGCGATGTTTTTCGAAGCTGAACAAAGCGAGCGATAAGCGTTTAGTAACCGTATAAAGCAAATATATCATTATTCGCTACAATTGAACATAATCATGGCTTTTCAGGAGAGAGCACAATGAAACAGAAAAAAGGGCGTTTTTTACTGCTTATTGGCCTATTTAGCTTGTTATTCACCATATTAGGTACGGGGCAAACGCAAGGGCTCCCCGTTTTCCGAATTGGTGTGTTAGATGACGCACGAGGCCCACTCACCAATGGCGCAAGGTTAGCTGTACAAGAAATTAATAAAGGTGGCGGTGTTACCGATGCGAATGGCACACAGTTCCAATTAGAGCTTATTGTGCAACCCACCGATAACGGCACGCTTCTCGCTCAAGCCATCAATAATTTACAGCGTTCAAGCGTGATTGCTGTCGTTGGCCCCAAAACAAATGAAGAAGTATTGAATGGGATGACGGCACTACAAAGCTTAAACGTACCGGTGTTGGTTGCAGCCACTGGAGACACGCTTATCGCTTCCGATACAAGCGGACGCATTTTCCGTTCACGGGCGGCGGATATTCTACAAGGGCGAGCGCTTGCCACCTATCTTATACAAGACCTCACGATCCAAAGGATTGCAACAGTGCAGCTTGATATAGAGAGTACGGGTGAAGTGGTAGGGTTTGCCACTTCGGCGGCAGGGCTAGGCGTTGCCCCGCAAAACTCGTATATTCTAGACGCAAGTACATCTATCGAGCAAATCATCAACAATATACGCGCCAGCAATCCACAAATTGTGGTCGCTTTTGGTCCAGCGAATTCGGCAGCAGAGCTATATAACGGCTTGCGGGCAGCAGGCTGGGGCGGCCAATTTGCATATAACCGCGCTGAAAATGCGGCGTTTAGAGATAAAGTCAACATTGATGAAATTGGCGGCATTCTAAGCGCTTCCACGTGGACAATTGGGGCAACTGACGACATCAGTGAGGCCT
>WGEI01000196.1 GCA_015492875.1 Anaerolineae bacterium
GCGTGTATACCATACATGAGCAACAGGTGCAGCCAGCTCAATATGTCCCATACGTTCCCGACGCACCGCAGAGCGGGTAACTTCTACATTGCATTTATCACAAACAA
This sequence comes from Anaerolineae bacterium, assembly GCA_015492875.1. Taxonomy (GTDB): domain Bacteria; phylum Chloroflexota; class Anaerolineae; order Aggregatilineales; family Phototrophicaceae; genus S146-30. The sequence goes on from WGEI01000196.1 coordinate 108, forward strand.
TACCCTTATAGCGGATATTCTTATACTTACCGCAGTAACACTGCCAATCTTTCGTTGGCCCAAAGATTGCCTCACAAAATAGACCATCTTTTTCTGGGCGCAGACGACGATAATTAATAGTTTCCGGCTTTGTCACCTCCCCATACGACCACGAACGGATTTGTTCGGGCGATGCGAGGCTAATCCTCAGTGCACTGAACGTTTTCGCCTCCAAGGCGTATCCTCCTCGGCGTTAACTTCTAAAATGGATGAGTGGCTTAGTTGCTTCACCAAGCGGTGCGCCGCCAGACGGCCTTGTTATATTAAGCCTAAAAATCAATGATGCCCGCCAATGCAAAAACAGCGTATGGACTCCTGTCCACCACTGTGGTTCTTTTGGCGAGCACTTCATTAATCATAGACAAGCAAATATATCCTGCTTGCGTCTTTCTGTCAAGTAGGACTGACAAAACACTTTGAGGTTGTACCTATATGGCCTCAATAACAGGCCATGCTGTTCACAATATATGTTGAATAGCGTGCTATGTCAAGCACTGTTTGGGTATGTTTCACGAAGCAGAACAGCCAAAACCCCCCATATTACTCAGGACTGTATGCCAGAATTGATTTTAGAGCGCAAATATGCCTCCATAAATGGCATCAGTTCACCATCGAGTACCGCACCCGTGTTGCCTACTTCCATCCCTGTGCGATGGTCTTTTACCATTTGGTAAGGGTGGAGCACGTAAGAGCGTATTTGATTGCCCCAGCCCGCATCAACATTTTCACCGCGCAAAGCGTCTAATTCTGCCTGTTGTTTCTGCTGTTCCAACTCGAATAACCGCGCCTTCAAAATTTGCATCGCGCGGTCACGGTTTTGCTTTTGGCTGCGCTGGTTCTGGCATTGCACCACAATGCCCGTTGGGATATGGGTGATGCGTACCGCCGTATCATTTTTCTGCACATGTTGGCCGCCCGCGCCGCCCGCGCGGTAGGTATCGACGCGAATATCCTTTTCATCAATTGTGATGTCAATCTCACCTTGAATATCTGGCCATAACTCCACTTTGGCGAAAGAGGTATGCCGACGACTAGCCGAATCAAATGGGCTGAGCCGCACTAAACGGTGTACCCCGCGTTCGCTTTGCAAATAGCCATAAGCATATTGCCCCTGCACGCTGATAGTCACACTTTTGATTGTATTCGGTTCTTCGCCAGGGCTTTCATCTAAAATGTCGGCCTTATAACCATTGCGTTCCATCCAGCGCAAGTACATGCGCATGAGCATCCGTGCCCAGTCTTGCGCATCAACCCCACCAGCTCCTGCATGAATGGCCAAAATAGCATTTTCGCTATCGTATTGGCCAGAGAGCATCGCCTGTAATTGCGCCCGCTCTACAAGGCTTTGTAATGATTCAACTTCTGTAGTTAAATCTTTTAGCAAAGAATTATCCTGCATTTCCGCCAACTCTAAAGCATCATTGATCCGCTGGCTCAAAGCCTGCCATTGGCTCACCTCATCTTTAAGCTGCGATAGCCGTTGAGTGACCTGTTTTGCCCGTTCTTGGTCTTGCCAAATATCAGGATCACTGGCCTCTTTTTCTAGCTGATTGATTTCTTCTTCTTTACCTGCAATATTAAGCCGCGCCATCAACCCATCAATGGCTTCTTTCATTGAGATTAGTTGACTAATGATACTTTCCATTGTTTTAGCCCTGTCGATTTATCGGGCACTTGCTCTTCGTCACTAGTTTTCGTCGAAAAGGCTCGCCACAAAGTTATCTGGTGTGAAATAGACTAAATCGTTGATGCCTTCACCCAAACCGACGAAGTGCACGGGCAAATCTAGTTCGTTAAAAATGCTGAAAATGACGCCACCTTTCGCGGTGCTATCCAACTTCGTAACGATTGCGCCCGTAACATCAACCATCTCGCGGAACTTTTTCGCCTGCTGTAGCGCATTTTGCCCAGTGGTGCCGTCCAATACCAATAAAACTTCATGCGGCGCATCAGAAATGACTTTGCTAGAAACTGCTTTGATTTTTGCCAGTTCGGCCATCAAGTTGAAGTTACTATGCAATCGTCCAGCGGTATCAATAATCAATACGTCATAACCGCGTGCTTTTGCCGCTGCTGTTGCATCATAAACAACCGCTGCCGGATCGCTACCCGGCTGCGAGGCGATAACAGGCACATCAACCCGTTCGCCCCATTGTTGCAACTGCTCTATCGCTGCCGCCCGAAAAGTGTCGCCGGCGGCTAGCATGACTTTACGCCCCGCCAACTTCAGGCGATGCGCGAGTTTGCCAATAGTTGTCGTTTTGCCAGAGCCATTGACCCCTACAACTAATACAATAGATAGCTCACGCCCGCTAATGTTGAGCGGTGGCGGAAATTTTAGCATTTCAGCTAACGTTTCTTTTAGGGCTTCATGTAGTTGGTCAGCTTGTGTAATGCCTTCGCGTTTAACCCGTTGCTGAAGTTCTTCAATGACCTTCATTGTCGTGGGAACACCAAGGTCAGATTGAATGAGCACTGCCTCCATGTCTTCCCACGTCTCATCATCAATTTCTGTATTCCCCAAAATTTGGCGAATGCGCCCCATAAAAGAGCTACGTGTTTTACTGAGTCCGCTACGAAAAATGCCCAAATCCTTTACCCCCGTGTTCTTACTCAGGTGGTTTACGTGTCAGATGTAATGTTGCTCACTATACCAAAGCGCCTAATCTAAGACAAGGATGCCCGTTTGTGCACAGCATAGGTATAATACAGCCTAACTTGATAGCACAATGGAGTAGTTTTATGGATGATAGCTTAACCCACCTCGATGAAAGTGGCGCCGCCCGCATGGTAGATGTGGGCGAAAAGCCCATCACAGAGCGTATAGCAATTGTTGGTGGGCGGGTTTTCATGCAACCCAAGACGCTTAAACTCATCCGAGATGGCGCTATTAAAAAAGGCGATGTGCTCACTGTGGCGCGCATTGCCGGTATTATGGCCGCCAAAAGAACTGCCGAACTGATTCCCCTATGCCATCCGCTGGCGCTCACCCACATCGATATTCAGCTTGAACTTGATGAAGCCGCGAACACTGTGAACATCATCGCTACTGCCCGCACTCGTGGGCAAACTGGCGTTGAAATGGAAGCATTAACCGCCGCAAGCGTTGCCGCCCTCACCATTTACGATATGGCCAAAGCCGTTGATCGCTCTATGCGCATTAGCGATATTCGTTTGCTGGAAAAGCGCGGCGGCCAAAGAGGAGATTACATTGCCGATGAAGATTAATATCCTACTTTTCGCCACATTGAAGGACTTAGCGGGCAAAAGCCAAGTTCAGTTACAACTTGATACGTCGGATAGTACAGTCGCTCATGTGCGGCAAGCATTAAGGGAGCGTTACCCCGCTTTAGCCGAGAATTTGCGCGTTGCCCTCGCCGCTGTGAATGAAGAATTCGCTTTTGATGGCGATGCGGTCAAAGACGGTGATACTGTCGCGTTTTTCCCGCCCGTCAGCGGGGGGCAGGGCGATGATAAGCCTGAGATATTCCTGTTACCTTCAGAACCCATCAACCATGATGAAATCATCGCCGCCATTACCACCCCTGCCACAGGCGCAGTTTGCCTATTTAGCGGGATGGTGCGCGGCCAAACGCAAAAAGAAGGCCACATCCCCAATACCGAATATCTCGAATACGAAGCCTATAAGCCGATGGCGCTTGCTAAAATGCGCCAAGTTGCCGCAGAAATTCGCCAGCGTTGGCCACTCGTGCAAGGCATTGCCATTGTCCAGCGAATAGGCCGCCTTGCTGTCGGGCAGAACACAGTGCTCATTGCCTGTTCATCGGGCCATAGAGATGAGGGGTGTTTTGAGGCGGCGCGCTATGGTATTGACCGTTTGAAAGAGATAGTGCCCGTTTGGAAAAAAGAAGTGGGGCCAGATGGCGAAGCATGGATAGAGGGCGATTACCAACCGGCACCCTCTGACCGTATTTCTTCCGATGAGTAACCCGTTTCTATAGGGTTACTGTGGTAATCTCTTATCGCCTATGGTAAAAATCATGTATATTAACAAAATTAGCGGTCTTTACTTGGGCAGGAGCGCTCATCGATGACCAGACGAGTTGTTGTCACTGGTATGGGGCTGGTTACGCCTCTAGGAAATAATGTTCAAGATTCATGGGATGCTATCATAGCGGGGAAATGTGGCGTTGGCCCCATTACTCACTTTGATACCACCAACTTTCTTGTCAAAATTGCTGCAGAAGTGAAAAATTTTAAGCCTGAAGACTACATGCCCGCCAAAGAAGCCCGCCGCCGCGACCGCTACCAGCATTATGTCTATGTGGCGGCTAAAGAGGCGTTGGCGCAATCTGGTTTGGAATTGACCACCGAAGAAATGCGCGACCGCACTGGCGTGATTGTTGGCTCTTCTGTTGGCGGGGTAGAAAGTTACTACCGTAACGCCAATACACTCTTCACAACCAATGACCCCCGCCGCATCACGCCTTTTGGTATCCCAATGATCATGGTCAATGGCGGCAGCGATATGGTCTCCATCATGATTGGCGCGCGTGGGCCGTCATATACCCCTATTTCTGCTTGCGCTACTGGTGCAGACTGTATTGGCCACGCTTTCGACCTCATCCGCGCCGGGCGGATTGACCGCGCGGTTGCCGGTGGTGCAGATGCGCCTATTATTCCGATAGGTGTAGCCGCCTTTGACCGCGTGGGCGCTTGCTCTCGCCAAAATGATGACCCCCAACATGCTATTCGCCCCTTTGATAAGAACCGAACAGGTTTGGCCTTTAGTGAAGGGGCTGGTGTTCTTGTGCTGGAAGAATTAGAAGCAGCCAAAGCGCGTGGCGCAACCATTTGGGGCGAGCTAATTGGCTATGGCTCTACGTCTGATGCCTATCATTCCACTGCCCCCGACCCAGAAGCCACTGGCGCCGCCGCTGCGATTCGCCTTGCTATGCAGCAGGCGAACATATCTCCATCTGATATTGACTATATTAATGCGCACGGCACAGCTACCGCACTCAATGACCCAATGGAAACAAAAGCGGTGAAGGCCGTACTAGGAGAACATGCTTATAAAATACCTATGAGTTCAACTAAAAGCATGACTGGCCATGCAATGGGTGCAACGGCGGCTTTTGAAGCGGTATTTGCTTTATTATCAATCCGCGATAACGTTGCGCCACCCACCATCAACTATGAAACCCCAGACCCAGAGTGTGATTTGGACTATGTCCCCAACCTCGCACGCGAAATGCCTATTGATATTGCTATGAGCAATTCCTTTGGCTTTGGCGGGCATAACGTATCACTGATTTTTCGGCGTTTTGCCTGATTTATCTAAGTGGGCGCATTGATGACTTTGAACGATTTAGAACAGCAGATTGGGGTGCGTTTTCATGATCCCAATCTGTTGCTACAAGCTTTAACCCATCGCTCATTTGCCAATGAAAATGCCGCTGATGAGATTGGCGATAATGAGCGTTTAGAGTTTCTTGGCGATGCTATTCTAGATTTTATCGTCGGCGAAATGCTCTTTCATCGTTTTCCAGAGATGCCAGAGGGCGATTTAACGCGCTTGCGTTCGGCATTAGTACGCACTGAAGCATTAGCTGAGGTTGCTGCGGCCATGAACTTGGGCGACTACTTGCGCATGGGCAAGGGCGAAGCCTCCAGTGGCGGACGCCGCCGTATGACCAACCTTTGCAATAGCTTAGAGGCATTTGTTGGCGCGCTTTATCTAGACCGCGGCATTGATACCGTGCGCGATTTCATTTTGCCTCGCCTAGAGGGGCGCTTGGCCTATGTGCTAGAGCACAACCTGCATAAAGACGCCCGCAGCGAAGTGCAGGAGTGGTGTCAGGCCGTTATCGGCATTACACCAAAATATCAAGCGGTTGCTGCCTATGGCCCTGACCATGAAAAAGAGTTTATGGTAGAGATGTTTATCAGCAATCGTGTGATTGCCCGCGGCGTTGGCCATAGCAAGCAGGCGGCGGCACAGGCGGCGGCTCGTATGGCCATGAAAATGCTGGAGCGCGGCGAATTGACTGCCGAAAGCTTAGCGCGTGATATTCACCCCAATAACCGCCATGCGGTGGTCTGAACCATCGCCATCCATCACAATCGCACCTTCTACAGTGAGGTTTGCCACCCAAAGATAATCCAACCGCGCCCGTAGCCCCGTTCTTTCCACGGTAAATGAATCGTCCAGCGGCTGGCCAGCAAAGGCATCACGGAAAATAGTCGGTTGTAATAGTGCAATGAGGTCAGAATCTGGTACATTGTTAAACGTACCGCCTAGTACCGTCCGCCCCAAAATGCCGCCGCTATGATGCGCTTCAATAATGCCCAATATCTCGCTCAATTGAATAATTTGGTCTTGTTCTTGTTGCGCCGTCGTACGAGAGACAATCGTCTCTTCAAGTAATGGACTTAGCCATGTGTTGTAAATCGTAATGACTTCGTTATCTGGCAAAATTTGCACCCGCTGTAAACCCGTTTGAAGGGCTTTGCTCTCTAATAGTACCCCGTCATCGAACACAATTTCCACACGAGAGAGCACCGCAAGCCCTAGCAAACCCTCATTAGTGGGATAAAAACGCTCATCCATTTTCAAAGTGCGCCCCAACCATAGCGCTTGGTCAACCCCAAAGCTAGTTAATCGCCCAGCCTCCACTTCCTGCAATAAGACAACGTCCGCACCGCTAGTGGCGATAGTCTCTGCGATGCGCTCTAAGTCATAATCGAAAAATTCACTAAAACCAGCATGTATGTTGTATGTGCCGATGCGTAAATTTTCCGTATTGCGAACGCCCTCTATTACAGGGGGCAATGTTGCAAAAGCTGCACCGCCGCCAATACCAATAACCGCAACAAGCCCCAACAACGCTTCAACCCAGCCGCCTTCTTTCCATGGGATACGCCGCCTTGTTTGAATGATGGGTAAACAGGCCAAAAATACCGCAAAAAGAATCCACATTAAGCCCATGCCGCGCATACCGCGCAGAATAGGAGGAACGATGCCATTGAGGAAGTCAAGCGGGGGCGCAAAATCACGAACAAATGCATACTCATATGTGAAAAAATCGCCCACGACGAGCAATGCAAATATTAGCATCCCCAACGCGACCCATAACCCGCTCCAGTTGCGTTCTTGTTCCGCCTGTTGGCGTGGCAACCACCACCATATCATCACAACGCCGAGTTGGGCTATCACTAAAGCTGCGCCGCCCGCATAGCCATGAACGCGCGTGCCTACAACAATGAGCAACGCCAGAAGAATAACCCACGCCCAGCCCCGCATACTGGCGTCAAAAATGCCGATGAGCTTCCTTCCTTGTATGCGCACCCATGGAATGAGTGGCAATACAGTAGTGCCAGCCACGAAGGGTACAAATGTACTATAATCTGTTTGTGCCCGCCCGCTGATGGCGTTGGGCAATGCCAATAACGATGCTTCAAGGAACAATAGCGCCCCAAAACCGATGCCGCCCCAAAAGTTCAACAGGCCATAATTAGGGTTATTGCGCTTTGTCACAACAACAGTTCTCTGCTTAACATATAGCAATATCGCAGCTATCCCTATGGCCAGCGATAACACCGTCTGAATTTGCAGATAGCGGTCGGACCATGAAATATCTAGTGTGTTGCCTGCCGCGCGTAAAATCTGGTCAAGCCCAAACCCTAAAACAAAGAATACGGGCACTAATGGCGCTCTTTGCCGCACTAGTAACGCGATATAGAGCAGCCCAAAGCCTACCGTTAATTCTGATGCTATCACGCTATTGAACGGCGCGTTTGGCGCTATCAGCCAGTATCGCGTTGCTGCCGCCCCAATTACCGCAAAAAACATAAGCCATTGTCGCCGCCCCAGTATAAGCGCTAGCAAGGGTAGGGCGAACATCACGCCCAAAAGCGTAATCTCCGCTGAAACCGTCGCCGCGTCGACAACCCCGCGCGCCCCTATAGGGATGCTTTCTGGTGGCAACACAGTTGTGATTGCCGCGCTGGATATATGGCTATAAAGTCCACCAATTAAAAAGCGCAATGCCTGTACGAAAAATAGACCGGTAATCCCTGCTTCAAAAACTTGGAGTGCAACTGGTGGAATTGGTACAGAAAAAAGGCTTGTTAATAACCCTTGTAAGCGTGTGCGCATCAAAAACTCCGATGTTGGTGGCGCTATTCCTTCATGGCTACAGTTTAGCGTTTGTTCATTATTTCGCAACTTCTAACAGGAACAATCTGCTGAACAAATTGCGCTTCAAAACGCTATAGTCTTTTGCCATGTTGCGCATTATACTTACGTTCCGGCTGTCTGGTTAGGGGCGATGCGCCTCTGATAGAAAGGATAATGCAATGGCCGGAGAACAAAAAATAGCGGTAAACCCCCAAACAAGCCGCTATTATCTTGACTATACGCCTCCCTTTATTGTGTCTTCTTTCACTGGCAAACACATCATCTCTATCGACCAATTCACCCGCGACGACCTAGACATTCTATTTGATGCTACGCGGTCTATCCGCCGCCGTGTTCGTAAGCAAGATCGTGGCTTGATGCATGTCTGCGCCGGTAAAGTGATGGCTTCACTTTTTTTCGAATCTAGCACCCGTACCGATATGTCATTTCAGGCTGCTATGCGCCGCTTAGGGGGGAATGTCATCGCTGCTAGTAATGGTGTTCAATTCTCATCTATGTATAAAGGCGAAAATTTAGCGGATACGGTGCGCGCCGCTGGTTGCTATGCCGATGTCGTGGTTCTGCGCCATCCACAAGTTGGCGCTTCCTACGAGGCCGCCTATTATATTGATTTACTTAACCAGCGTATTGATAACCCCACCGTTGTCATTAGCGGCGGTGACGGTATCGGCGAGCATCCAACTCAGGCGCTGTTGGATATGTTTACAATTGTTGACCAGAAGCAGCAACTCGACGGCCTCACCATCACGATGGTTGGCGATTTGAAGCATGGCCGCACAGTGCACTCTTTAGCCAAACTCATCGCGCGTTATGATGCCGCTGGCGTTCGAGTTTTTCTGGTCTCCCCGCCTTCATTGCGCATGCCAGATACTATCACCACGTTACTGAAAGATGCCGGTGTTGAAGTCATAGAAACAGTTGATTTGATGGATGCGCTGCCTCATAGTGATGTGATTTACTGGACGCGCGTGCAAGAAGAGCGTTTTGAAGACCGCGCTGAATATGAAGCAATTGCCGATGGTTTCATCATGACGCCCTCTGTCCTCGCTCAGGCGCAGTCTGATGCCATCCTCATGCATCCGCTGCCCCGCAAGCATGAAATGGGCACACAAGTAGACCATGACATTCTCGATGTAGACCCGCGCGCCGTTTATTTCGAGCAGATGGAAAACGGTATGTTTGTCCGTATGGCATTGCTGGCAAAAGTATTGCAGGATACTTACGTATAATGACCCGCCTTATCAAAATTCATGGAATGGTAGACCCGCATACCCACTTGCGAGATATGGACTGGGCGCATAAAGCCACATTTGCCAGTGAAACAGCAGCAGCGGCTGCTGGTGGTTATTGGGCGATTTTTGATATGCCCAATACGCCGCCAAACACCGTAACACGTGAAGCCCTTGATATAAAACTTCAAGCACTTAATAACGCCGCAATATGTGATTGGGGCGTGTATTTTGGGGCAGCCCAATCAGATAATCG
>WGEI01000197.1 GCA_015492875.1 Anaerolineae bacterium
AATATCAACGATTTGAAAGTTCCGACAGGCACATGGGCTGAGGGCGAGGGCTACGCCGCTAAAGCCTATTTTGTCGGCATTAACGGCGTGGCATGTAGCAGCCCACGCGGGGCAGAGTTGCCAGAATTCACATGGGAAGCGCCAGAGCAAGAAGGCTTGCTCACTACGCCACTCCATAGTTTGCATAAAGAGCTAGGCGCGAAAATGGTGGAGTTTGCTGGCTATGATATGCCGGTTTGGTATAGCTCTGTCCAAGAAGAGCATCTGGCGGTGCGCAATAGTGCTGGGGTGTTCGATGTTAGCCATATGGGTGTTTTTGATGTCAGTGGGCCAGGGGCGGCAGCGTTCCTCGACCAAGTGACGACAAATAACGTTGCTAAGCTAGCTGTTGGACAATCGCATTACACCTATTTGCTAGATATTCACGGCATTCCGTTGGATGACCTAATGATTTATCGCTTGGCAGAGGAGCGTTATCTCGTCGTTGTTAACGCCTCTAACAACGATAAAAATTGGGCATGGTTGAATGCGGTTAAAAATGGCGAAGTGCGGATAGATGCAGAAGACCCAACACGGCGTATCAGCGGTGCAGACCGTTTTACGCTGCGGGATTTACGAGCGCCAGAGCATGGCGCGGATGGCCGCGTTGATATTGCCTTGCAAGGGGCAGATAGCCTTGATATGTTGCTCTCGCTAGGTGGTGATGAAGCAGCATTAGCAGCAGTACGCGCCCTCAAATGGGCAGAGGTAACACAGGTTACGCTGGGCGGGTTCGACTTAATTGTGTCGCGCACGGGGTATACAGGCGAGCGGGTTGCGTTTGAACTTTTCGTCCATCCCGAGCAAGCGGCCAATCTATTCAAAGTATTGGTTAATGCTGGTGCGACACCCTGTGGCCTTGCAGCACGTGACAGTTTGCGTACAGAGGCAGGTCTCCCACTTTATGGACATGAATTAGCAGGGCCTTTGAACTTGAATCCTGCCGACGCTGGATTTGGGGCATATGTGAAGCTCTACAAGCCGTTCTTCGTGGGTAAATTGCCATTTGCTATGCACGAACGTGAGCGGGAAGGGGTTGTCGTGCGCTTTCGTCTGGCCAATAAGGGCGCACGTCCCCCTCATCAAGGCGACCCGATTGTCGATGAACGCGGGCGCGTTATTGGTATCGTCACCAGCTGTAGCATTGATAGCGAGGGTTACCAGTTGGGGCAAGCCTTTGTTCGCAATGAGTACAAAAAAGAGGGCACACAATTAGCAGTATTTGCTGGCTCAGCACGGGCAAAAGTTAAAGCGCCTACGGAACTGAAGCTGGGCGCACGTGCGACAGTACCAGAGCCAATAGTCGTGCTCAGCCGCTTCCCCAAACACCGTAAAAAGTAGAAGCACATAGGGGCGATGGGAAACTATCGCCCCTTTTTCGTATAATTACGCTCTACAATTTCAGTAATTTTGGCATGTTTGGCGAACATCACCAATGTATCGCCCGCTTGTACGGTAATATCTGAAGGTGGGTGGACAATCGGCGGCTCTTCATCATGCTGGTGTAACATAATGTCTATATCTTCGTCATGCTCCAATTCGCCAATTTTAGCACCATCCATGAACGAACCAGGTTGCACAATTAACTGAATCATAGAATATTCTTGGTCATCAATGTGCAGGGTTTGAGCAATATCAATCCCCAACGCCGCACCCGCAAAAGCAGGGGCAACAAGGTCTGATGCACTCAAGACCGCTTCGACATTGAAAAATTGGCGCATTTGGCGCGCTAAGGTGCTATCCCACGCCCGTACCACAATCCGCACATCAGGGTTCAACTCTCGCGCGTGCATCGTAAGTTGAAGGTTCATATAATCATCGGAGGTGCATATGATAAGCGCCCGCGCATAGGGAAGACCAGCCGCAGTCAAGATACTACTATCACGGGCATCGCCAAAGACCAGCGGCACACCCAAACGGCTACACTCATCATCAATTTCAGGCGATACCTTCAAATCGACACCAACCACATCAAAGCTCATGGCCGCAAGCTCACGAAGAACGCGCAAACCGACATGACCAATCCCCACAAGAATTACATGATTACGATAAGTTGAGGCCACAGCTAACTCCCAAGCATCATGGCGTTCACTACGGTTGAAAAACAAGCGAATGAAGTCGACAGCGCCCCGCCCCAATACATAAATAGCGATAAAGGGCATGGCATACCAAAAGACGATAAGATAAGGCTCTGGTGGCGGGTAACCCGGTGGCGGCGATTCCAGCACCATGAGTTCCAACATCATAAACGGGCGGTCTATAAACGGGTAATAGTCATACCCCGCTTGAACCAATAGCTCGCCATAAGCCCAACCACCAACAACGAGCGATAGGATGAAAACAACAAAGGGGACGCGAAACTCTCTCCAAAGCGCCCAAGAATCATGCCATATAGCGCGCAGAGTTCGCGACAGCCGCACGCGCCATGGACGATTGCGCGGCATTACCAACGAAACTTTAGGCACTGTCCCTCCTAACCAATAATAAATTCGAGGCTATTCTAACATACAAAAAGCGCCCGCCATAATAAACGAGCGCTTTTACTTGCTATTGTTACGCCGCTAAAAGGGCAATTAGTCAGTTTCAGCTTGGGGTAATGCTGGCTGACAACACAGCACTAACTGCTTAGCCGCGCGCACCTCATCCACACGACTAACAGGTGCTTCATGGGGTGCACTTCTCAACAGTTCGGGGTTTTCATGCGCCTCTTTAGCAATGTGAAGCATCGCATCAATGAAGGCATCGAGAGTAACTTTGTCCTCTGTCTCTGTTGGCTCTATCATCAACGCTTCATGAACGATGAGCGGGAAGTAGTTCGTTGGTGGATGGAAACCATAGTCAATCAAGCGCTTAGAAATATCTAAGGCATGAACCTCGTCTACACCCTTAAAGCGCCCCTCTAGCACAAATTCATGGGCGCAAATACGGTCATAAGGCACATGATAAGCCTCATGCAGTTTCACCCGTATATAATTGGCGTTTAAGACTGCGTGCTCACTAACGGCCTTCAAGCCTTCGCCGCCATAAGCGCGGATATACGCATAAGCGCGAATATGCATACCGAAGTTACCATGGAATGCCTTCACTCGCCCGATGGATTTCTCTGGCATGACCCAACCATAGAGGGGAGCAGCTTCTTCCGCTTGAGGCGCTTCCACAATGTCGACAATCGGACCCGGCAAATAGGGCAGCAATTTCTCATTAACGCCCACTGCGCCGCTACCGGGGCCGCCGCCACCGTGTGGCGTAGAGAAGGTCTTGTGCAGGTTATAATGCATCACATCAAAACCTAGCTCACCGGGCTTCACAATCCCCATGAGGGCATTCATATTCGCGCCATCCATGTACATCAGGCCGCCACAAGCATGAACGGCCTCAATAACTTCGAGAATTTGGTCTTCAAAGACGCCCAACGTGCTGGGAACAGTGATCATCATACCAGCGACAGTATCATCACAAGCAGCACGTAACGCCTCAAGGTCAACATCGCCATTTTCATCACTGGGCAACTCGACGGCTTCAAACCCCGCCATTGTGACCGTGGCGGGGTTCGTGCCATGAGCGCTATTGGGCACGAGAATTTTTGTGCGTTTGGTGTCGCCACGGTCTGCATGATATTTGCGAATCATGAGAATGCCCGCCAACTCGCCATGTGCGCCAGCAGCAGGCATCAGGCTAACACGAGAAAAACCACTGAGTTCCGCCAACCACGTTTGAAGCTGGTACATCAAAGCAAGTGCACCTTGCGCGCCCGCCTCGTCAGTTAATGGGTGAAGTTTGGCGAAGCCGTCATAACGCGCAACATCCTCATTGAGGCGCGGGTTGTATTTCATTGTGCAAGAGCCAAGTGGGTAAAAGGTGGTATCGATACCAAAATTGCGTTGGCTGAGGCGGGTAAAATGGCGCACAACTTGCAACTCGCTGACTTCTGGCAGAGCAAGTTCATCACGCATGAGTTCCGATGGCAACTCAGATTCTGGCACATCGCATTGAGGTAAGTTAACGCCAATACGTCCCGACGCGCTTATTTCGTAAATTAACGGTTCAGTCATGATAGACTCCCCTGCTCTACTTTTGCAACTCGGCCAATGCTGAAACGAAAGCATCAATCTCGGCGCGCGAGTTGGTCTCGGTGACACAGACCAGCATATGGTCTTGCAAATGGGCATAATCTTGCCCCAAGTCATAGCCGCCAATAATGCCTTGTTCAATCAAGTGCGCGTTAACTTGCTCTACGGGTACTGGACACCGCACGATAAATTCATTGAAGAAGGGCTTATCACGAACGACTTCAAAACCATTGAGTTTATCAATCTCATCAGCGGTATAATGGGCTTTGTGATAGTTGAGTTCTGCCACTTTACGCAGGCCATTTTTGCCCATTGCCGAGAGATAAACAGCTGCTGCCAGCGCCATCAGGCCTTGATTGGTGCAAATGTTACTCGTCGCTTTATCACGGCGAATATCTTGCTCGCGCGGGCGTAGCGTCATCACGAAGGCGCGGTGGCCATCAGCATCGACCGTTTCGCCGATGATGCGGCCTGCAATTTTACGGACATATTTCTGGCGAGTGGCGAAAAAGCCAAGATATGGTCCACCAAAACCGAGAGAAATCCCTAAAGGCTGTCCCTCACCCACTGCAATATCAGCGCCTAGTTCACCGGGGCTTTTGAATAAGCCCAGCGCCATGGGATTAGTGACGATGACAAATAGTGCGCCAACCGCATGAACTTTTTCGGCTAGGCCGCGCAAATCGTCAATTTGGCCGAAGAAATTCGGATATTGAACGGCGAGCATAGCGGTATTCTCATCGAGCATATCGACAAGGTCGGCTATATCCGCACGGCCACCATCACCAACGATGCGCACATCGCGTCCTTGATGGTAAGTGCGCACCACCTCACGATATTGGGGATGAATGGCATGGCTGAGGATGATTTTCTTCCGTTTGCCTTTGGTGACAGATAACGCCATCGTCACCGCTTCTGCGAGGCTAGTTGCGCCATCATAGTGGCTGGCATTGGCGGCATCTAACCCCAAAAGCGCGCACATCATGCTTTGATACTCAAAGATGGCCTGAAGTGTCCCTTGTGAGACTTCTGGCTGATACGGGGTATACGCTGTTAGAAACTCGCCACGCTGAATAATATGGTTGACAATGGAAGGCACAAAGTGATGATAAGCGCCGGCGCCGCGGAAGAGTGCAAAATCACCGGCATGTTCGTTAGCTTCGCTCAAGGCTTGTAATTCTGCTGCCACTTCCATTTCGCTGAGTGGCTCTGGCATATTGAGCGACGGAAAACGATGAGAGGCAGGCACCGCTTCAAATAAATCGGCCATACTTTTCACGCCGATAGCGGATAGCATTTCCTCGCGTTCGGCGTCTGTATGCGGTAAATACCCCATTCACGAACCTCTTTCACTTGACTAATCGGTTTAAGGTTGGCAGGGTTGCCAAAAACGGAATCAGAGATTCCGTAAACTGCAATGCGTTGTTAAAGGATGTGTCGCCAATTCAACTAATCGCGTTCTTCACAGAGTTTGGCGTAGGCGGCGGCATCCATCAGGCTATCTAGCTCAGATGCGTCAGCGATTTTAATTTTGATAATCCATCCATTACCATAAGGGTCAGCGTTAATCACTTCGGGATCATCTTCCAGCCCGTCATTCACGGCCACAACCTCTCCCCCAACGGGCAAATGCAGGTCTGCAGCAGCTTTAACGGACTCAATCGAGCCAAATACACCATCTTTATCAAAGGTATCGCCAACGTCGGGCAATTCTACATAAACAATATCATTGAGCTGTGTTTGAGCATAATCAGTAATGCCAATCGTGGCCGTATCGCCTTCAACGCGAATCCACTCATCACTTTCGGTATATTTCAAATCATCGGGAGTTTTCCACTTGCCCATTGCGCAACCTCTCCTAGAATCAGTTATGCCAACAAAAAAGGCACACAAGCAAGGCTGCTGTGTACCCTGTCAGTCGAAAAAAATACTTCCAGAGTTTTGCGGGTTGTAAATCCTTGAGCCTGAGAGTTTCGCCACCAGCCCAGCACATCAACCAGCGGCTTGCCCCTTCGGCGGCTTGCATCATGGCAAGCGCTCTCTTTACAACCCGACATATCTCAATCAGCTAGATTGTACCAAACTCTCTAGCTTGCGCCAACAACCATTAGCAGTCACAAATCGAAGGGATTAGGAGGTGGCACTTCTAACCAGTCAAATAGGTGCTGGCGGCTTTCATCTGATAAAGCGAAGTTAAAACTGAGGTGGCCGGTGGCATCGGCTACGATGGTTGCCCGTAACAATAACGTGCCATCACTATGTAAGCCTAAAGCGAGAAAAGCATCTGATGTGCCAACTTGGCGGGTAGTGGTTAACTCGCCAACGGGTTGCAAAAGGCGCAATTTACGGACTAAGTCTTCATAGCGCGGGCGCAAGGCAATTTCAATAGGGCCATGACTGGCAGAAATCGCAACATAGCCGCCTTCACGCCGTAAAGATAATCGAGAGTTGCGTCGGTCTTCGCCAAATTGTAATACGCCTGTGGATTCATCTACAACACAAGTATCTAGCGTTATATAATTACGCATCGCAAACTCCCTTTGTCTACATCAGTTCGAGGCAAGTATAGCACGAAATTTCACAAACACGGTTGAAACGACCGCAAATTGGTCTAAATCATGAAAGACCTTACAATTAGCTACAGCTTGAGGAGCTTAGATATGACAAACCCAATTAGTCAAGAAACAGCCTCACCACCTACTATGAAGTATTTATTTATCACGTTTATCGGCGCGTTTGGGCTTGGTCTGGTGATATTCTTCATCTTCAATAGCATTCGTAACTCCCAAGCCACCACTAGCGAGCCGATCAATGGTAACGTAGCTGCTTATCAAGGCACGGTGATAGAGCCGCCGCGTGAGCTAAGCAATTGGACGTTAACAGCGACTGATGGCGAACCCTTCAGCCTATCGGATTTACGAGGGCGTTATGTGGTGATGTCATTTGGTTATACACATTGTCCAGACGTTTGCCCAACCACCTTAAGCAATTACAAACGCATTAAGCGCCTCTTGAGGGATAAAGCTCAGAATGTGGCGTTTGTCTTTATTAGCGTAGATTATGAGCGAGACACGCCAGAAGTGTTGGGGAATTACATTAGCCAGATTGATGGTGCGTTCATCGGATTGAGCAGCACACCAGAAATCTTGGACGAAATAGCACCAGAATATGGCTTATAC
>WGEI01000198.1 GCA_015492875.1 Anaerolineae bacterium
AAAGCCATTTGTTGGGGGCGCTGGTTGGGAAGATTGCCTTTTGTGCGTATGGTGGCGATTACGGGGGCATTAGCAATGAAAAACGCCAGTAGTTTCGATGATGACCTTGACTATCTCATTATCACCGCTGAGGGGCGGGTTTGGTTAGCGCGGGCAGCGGCTATTGTCATGGTACGAATTGGGCGTTTGTTTGGTGTAGAAATTTGCCCCAACTACGTTTTAGCCCAAAACTGTTTAGAACAAGAAAGACAAGATTTATTCATCGCCCATGAAGTCACTCAGATGATACCCATTTATGGTCAAACTTTATATCATCGGATGCGGCAGGCCAATAATTGGACACAGGAATTTTTGCCTAATGCTAATCAAGTCTTTTTCCCTGTAGAAGAATATCGCCCCAATTGGTTTTGGCGCTCCGGCAAACGCATAATTGAATTTTGCTTCAGTGGCTGGGCGGGAAACCTGCTCGAAGGCTGGGAAAGGCAGCGTAAAACTAAGCGCTTTCAGCCTAAAGCACAACAACCTCAATCTTCCGCTAAGCTCGATGAAAATATGGTAAAAGGCCATTTTGAAGATTATGGTCACCCTACCCTGCGCAGGTATTTTGAGCGCTTACAGGCATATCAGCTAGAATCTTCAATAGCGGGCGGAGATTAAAAAAGGCCCGGATAAACCAGGCCTTTTATCCATATCATTGATTTAGCTCAACCGCCACTCATCACCCCAGCTAACAACGAGCAGGCCGGGCAAGAACCATCTGGGCGAATAATCGCATACCCGCCCATGGGGTCGGAATCCCAACGAGTGAAGTTCACATTCCAGATAATGAGCAAGCGCACATTACCACTTTGAGCGGCACGAGCAACGGCATCGGCCAACCATGATGCATGCTCGGCAACGCTGGTATCGGCAGCCCAAGCAAAGGCAGTAGGCAGGGGACCGGGCATGCCCTCAGGTGACAGATAGCCTAGCTCGGTGAAGCAGGCCTTTGTCCCGGCAGGGAATGGCGCAAGGCCACGATTTAGCATGGAGGAGAAGTAGTAAGTTGGGTATTCGCCACGGGGGTCACCGCTAAAGGCGGATGGCGGCATAATGCCCTCGTTATAGTGCAGGCCAACGCAATCTAAGAAGTTGGCAGCGCCAGCAGCAGCCATTTGCTGCATGAAGACATCGTCATTACAGCCGTTTTCGGTACATCCAGCCGCACCGAAGAAGCCAGTCGGCGCAGGCGCACCGCTGATAACTAAGGTGTTGGGATTAGCACTCTTAATGGCGTTGAATGCCGAAGCAAGAAGTTGGGTATAGCTCGCGCCATTAATCTGGCCAACAGGCCATTCGCGATCAATGTTCGGCTCGTTCCAAACCTCGATGGCATCAGCGCCATTCGCAGCCAAAGCAGCGACAAACTCGGAGAAAGCAGCTACATAGCCATCAAAATCTGCGGCCAACGCATTCTTATCGCCAATAACGCCTAACAAAATCTTGAAGCCAGCGGCATGGGCAGCGTTAATAAATTCAATACCTTTATCCACACCCGCAGACATGGGTAGCTGTTTCTTAACCCAAGTCATGCCAGCTGATTGCATCACGCTGATGGCAGTGCTATCTAAACCATCAACATGACCACCAAGTTCGAAGCCGCCGACAGCACCAGCACCAGCAACTGGAGCGGGCAACACTGGATTTCCAGCTTCATCGGTCGCTTCTGGGACGGGCGTTGGAGCGGGGGCAGTGGAGAGCAAATCGCAGATGACGACGGTCTCTAGGTCAAAGCTCACGCGCACTTCATGATATGTGCCGTTCAGCTCGGTGATACGGTAGGTAATACCGTGGAAAATGCGGCGGCCATCAGCGACATGAACAGCGCTATTGCAGCTATCAATGCCGCGCATACCATCTTCACGTTGTGGGTGCGGTTGATCCCATGTTTCTTGCGCAAAACGCCACTCCGCAACAAGTGACAAATCACGTCCTGTTACCTCTTCAAGAGCTTCACGTGCAGCAACGAAGCCAAGCCAGAGAGGGTCCGATGGGGTAGCAGTGGGACCATCTTGCGCAAATGCTGGGGTCGTCTGCAGGTTAAAGGAGAAGAGCAGAGCAACCAACACCATCACAAGCATTAAGCCCATTAATGAGAGCCGAAATGGGTTTCTCATGTTATAGCCTCTTTACCATATTCATAAATACACTTTCAATGCTGCTTATCTTACCCTTCGGCAAGATATTTGCAAGTCTGAGCAAGCAAAGCCTAACCAACGTAGGCCAATCGTCAAGGTTCTAACATCAGTTCAGCAATGGCGCTATAGGACTATTGCCCTAAGGCGCGTTGCGCTTCTTGGCGGATAAATTGCAAGCGGCCAGCTACCTCTGCATTACCTTGTTGAGCGAACATATTATACACCGCATCAATCATTTCTAGCAGACCTTCACCAAATTGCGGCGCTTGTTCGGCAATCATTTGGGTTGCTTCCTCTTGGCTTTGCGCATTCAGTACATCATTGATAAAGCGCAATTCTGGCTGCATTTGCTCACGCAGGGCGGAAGTGACTTTTTCTTCAACCTGTTTGAGCATACCGAAAGCTTGGGCATTTTGCTCTTTTAGGGCATGTTCGATGTTGGCGTGCAGAATAGACATGAATGTATCATCCACCAAATGTAAGTTTTGGCGGATAAATTCATCGGGATTAGGGCTATTGGCAATAGCTTGCAAGAACTGTACCGCACGCTGGGCAATAGCCTGTTGCTGTTGGTCAATCATCTGAACAAGCTCTTGCAGGCGGTCAAAGGCTGCTTGTAGGCGGTCGCGCTCATCGGTGGGCGCTTGAGCAATACGGGCAGTGAATTCTTGGAAGAATTGCTCATCAAAAGCAGGGCGTGCTAAGCTCGCAAGTGCTTGTAGATGGACTTCGCTATCTGCATAACGGGTGACAATATCAATCATATCATCACGGGTGATATTCTCGCCGAGTGCTTGAATATCGGCAGTTAATTCCTTAAGGGCTGCTTCTGAGCGAGCCATTTCCTCCTGCAAGCCTTTGCCATAGGTGGTCTCGCTGAGCAGGATTTGCTGAATAGCGGCGACACGCTGGGCAATTTGCACCTGACCTTCTTCCACCATGCGCTGTCCAAACATCGAGAGGGTTTGGAAAAAGGTTTCGTCAATTTGCTCATCAAACTCTTTGACCAACGCTTGAATTGCTTCTACAGATGAGGCGTCAAGGAACATCTGAACTAGTTGAAGGCGCTTGCGCTGCTCTTCCACTTTTTGCGGGTCGATGCCATCAGCTTCTAGGATTTGATTAACTAACCCTTGCATGGTTAAAGCGCTACGCGGTTTGAACATATAAGCCCGAAACTGTTCTTTGGGAATGCTCGCCGTTAAATCATTAAGCATCGCGCCAATCACGCGGTCTTGCTCTTCGCGCGGCATATTAAGTTCCATCGGCACAAAGCTAATTAACAGCTCTTTATCCGCATCGTGATAGAGAATAGGGGCGGCGGCGCGGGTTGTCGCGCCACAATGGGGGCATTGTTGGACATTGAGCTGGCCAGCAATGAGCATTTGTTTGCCTTGCGGGTCTTGTGCGGCATCAATGATAGTGCGAATTTCGCCATTATACGACTGCCCACAAGCCGGACAGCGAATCGTTTGCTGAATTGGTTTTACCATAAGAAAAACTCCGTTCACCGGATAAGTACCAATACTGAGAAGATGTGGTTTAGGCCATACGATAGGTAATTAAAGGGGAAGTTTGAAGAAGAATTTCGAACCCTGCCCTAGCTGGCTTTCCACACCGATAGTGCCATTATGCGCTGTAATAATCGCTTTGGCGAGGTATAAACCTAAGCCAGTGCCTTTCGTCTTGCGGCTCAAAGCACCATCTACACGATAAAAACGTTCGAAAACGCGGTTTAAGTCTGGTTCGGGGATGCCCTCCCCTTCATCACGAACATACACTACAACATAATCGTCTTCTACATAGCCGCCAACTTCAATAGTGCCGCCTTGTGGCGAATACTTAATCGCGTTACTGATGAAGTTATCTAAAACTTGCCGTAGGCGCACTTCATCGCCCTGCATCACGGGAAAATCGGGCGGGAAGTTGAGCGTGAAATGGTGCATATCAGTTTGGGTCTTAAAGCGCTCTACCACCCGCGCGGCCATATCATCTAGCCGCACGTCAACAAGATTTAGTTCGACTTGACGTTGACTTTGGATTTTACTGGCTGTGAGCAAATCTTCTACTAAAGCACTCAGGCGGTCTGCCTCATCTTCAATCACCCCTAAGCTATCCCGAACAACCTCCGGGTCCCATTCAACGTCATCGCGCTGCAAAGTCACTGCATAGCCTTTAATGAGCGTTATTGGGGTGCGAAGTTCATGGGAGATAGTGGAGATAAACTCATTTTGCAGTTCTTGTGTGCGGCGGAAATTGGTTATATCGCGCACATTGGCTATGATATTTGTTAGGTTGCCATCACTATCTAATAAAGGGGCATAGGTGATGCCCACGCTGATGGTCATCCCATCGCGGCGTTGCAAGTCTCCCTCAACATATAGGGTTTCTGCTGGCGCGCCTTCTGGACGGCGGAACGGCCACCCGTTATCTAAAGCATCGCGCAAATCAGGCTTTTCAATGCGTTCCCAGATGATAACTTCATCTTGGTGACGGCCAATAGCATCTTGAGAAGACCACCCTGTCATGCGGGCTAAGGCTTGATTGAAGCGCTCAATATGTAAATCGTCGTCAAGAATCATGACGCCATCAGCGCTATTTTCGACAATGGCCTCTAGTCTTTTACGTTCACGGTCAATGCGGGCGTAAAGCTGGGCGTTATTGACCGCAATAGCCGCTTGATCGGCAAAGCTTTGTAGCACCTGCAAATCATTCGCAGTAGCGGTACTGATATAGGAGCGAAAGACGATGAGTAGGCCAAGCGCTTCCTCTGCAAAGACGAGCGGTAGGGCTATCCCTTGCCGCAAGCCAGGATGAATTGCTTCGGCCATGCGGCGCAATTTTTCGTTCAGAGAAGCAACATCGCCACCAGACTCGGCATCTAAAACCAATTCTTGTAACAGGCGATTGAGTTCTGGCAGGCGTTCGCTGGAAACGCCGCTAATCGCTCGTATGACAAACTGATTTTCCGCTTCAGAGGAGCGGAGCGCAATCAAGCCAACCTGTCCAGCTAGCATGGTAATAGAGGCATTCAAAACACGCCGCAGCACTTCACCAAGGTCTAGCTGGGCGGTAATAGCGCGGGAAATCTCTAAGAGGAAATCGCGCTGGCGAACTCGATAGTCAGGCAACATTAACATAGCCTGATTGTATCATGAGTCACCAGCACGGGAAAGCATACAGCCATTTTTCTATGATAATTTTAGCAAACCCTAGTCAGAAACAGATAAGCTGGCTTCAATGAGTGAAATATCGCTTTGACCACCATGCGTTAATACAAGCGCAGCAGCTCCAAC
>WGEI01000199.1 GCA_015492875.1 Anaerolineae bacterium
TCGCCCGTGACCGCGTTATTGGCAGTGTGGGGATTGATAGCGCAGACCCCGACCGCATTTTTACTGAAGCGGATATGGAAGCCATGATGACCATTGCCCAACAGGTTTCCATGGCGGTGGCAAATGCTGACCTCTACGAGCAGGCTGTACAAGCGAACCGCTTGAAGAGCGAATTTCTCGCCAACATGAGCCACGAGTTACGCACCCCATTGAATGCCATCATCGGCTATAGCGAAATGTTGCTCAGCGGTATCTATGGCGAAATTAGCGACACTCAAGCCGACCGCATCACGCGCGTTCATGTTAATGGCCAGCATCTGCTGGAACTCATCAATGATGTGCTAGACCTATCCCGCATTGAATCCGGCCATCTTGAGCTACAAATCGAGCCTGTTGATATACGTGACGTGATCGAGACTGCCAGCATAGATATTATCCCCCAAGCTCGCCAAAGGTCGCTAGAATTCACGATGGATGTGGCTAAAGAAATTCCGTTGATTAATGCCGACTATCGCCGTATACGGCAGGTTTTACTCAATCTGTTGGGGAACGCGGTCAAATTCACCAAAGAGGGCGGTGTCCACCTCAAAGCACATGTATCTCAAGTGTATGGCGACCAATTAGAAGATGGCACACAAATTCCCCCGCGTTTCAATGTGCCTCAGCAGCTATGGGTGCATATTGCCATTCAAGACACGGGCATTGGCATTAGCTCGGAAGACCAAGACGTAATTTTCGAGTCTTTCCGTCAGGTCGATATGTCCAGCGTGCGCGAATTTGAGGGTACTGGTCTTGGCCTAGCCATCACCCGCCAGCTCGTTGAACTGCATCATGGCTATATTTGGGTAGAAAGTGAATTAGGGCAGGGCAGCACCTTCCATGTCCTATTGCCCTCTCGTGATGATAAAGTGACCACCCAAGTCACAGAAGTAGTTGTGGAAGATGACGAACGCCCCATTGTTTTAGTGGTGGATGATGACCCCGCCGCCTTACAATTGGTCAGGGATTATCTTGGCGAAGAGACCTATCAGGTCATCACCGTTCAACAGCCTACACAGGTCATAGAGTTGGCCAAAACTTTACAGCCCGCCGCCATCATCACCGACATCATGATGCCCCAAATGGATGGCTGGGAATTATTGCAAAAGCTGAAGCAAACGCGAGAAACCGCCACCATTCCTGTCATTGTCCTCTCTATTGTAGAAAAACGCACCACTGGCTTTTATCTTGGTGCGGCAGATTATATGGTGAAACCCGTCACCCGCGAACAGCTCTTAGATTCGTTGGCACGTCAGGTTAGTATTGTACCTTCCCATCCCATTTTGGTGGTTGAAGATGATGCTAAAGACCGAGAGCGCCTTGAAAACCTGTTGCGCAATGCCGGCTATCCGGTGGCGGTCGTGCCCGATGGCGCTTCTGGCCTGAAATGGTTGAAAAATCAGCGCGCCTCGCTCATCGTTTTGGATGTGGCACTCTCCGATGTTTCTGCGTTCGAGTTGTTAGGATGGCTGCGCGAACAGCCAGAAATAGGCGATACGCCCGTTATCTTCCTTGCCGAAGAGTCTTTAGGCGATGAAGAACGGAAAATGCTCTATGAAAATCTGGCACAGGTGCTCCATCGCTACAGCATCTCCGGGAAGACTTTGCTAGAGCAAATACAAATCGCCTTGCACCAGCGTATGCAGCGCAATAGTTAATTGGGTAGCGCTAGCTTAAGCGCTTCGGCGATATTGCGCGCCTGCAATAGCTGTAGATTTGGCGGTACATTGGCTATCTTGCGCCGCGTTTTGGGGATGAGCACGCGCTTGAAGCCGATTTTTGCTGCCTCGCTCAAACGCATAGAGAGCTGGCTGGCAGTGCGCAACTCCCCACTCAGGCCAATTTCGCCGACAATCGCTAAATCTGCCGCCAGCACTCGCTCAAAATAGCTTGATGCTAATGCCATTGCCATCGCTAAATCAGATGCTGGCTCGGTCACTTTTAGCCCACCGACGACATTCACGAAAATATCTTGCTCATGCAACCGCAACCCAACGCGCTTACTGAGCACCGCGCTCACCAATAACAGGCGGTTCATATCGACACCGTTCGGCGTGCGGCGTGGATTGCCGAAGGTTGTTGGGCTGGTCAACGCCTGTATTTCCACCAATAGCGGGCGTGTGCCTTCCATCGTGACAGCAATGGCAGAGCCGGGCGCATTGACCACCCGTTCCGCCAGAAATGCTTCGGAAGGGTTCGGCACTTCCACCATACCCTGCGCCTGCATTTCAAAAACGCCCACTTCACTGGTCGCGCCAAAACGGTTTTTCACACTGCGCAACAGACGATAAGCGTGAAACGGGTCGCCCTCTAGATAGAGCACCGTATCAACGATATGCTCCAAAACGCGCGGCCCCGCAATTTGCCCATCTTTGGTCACATGCCCGATGAGGAACACACTGATACCGCTCGATTTTGCTAGCCCTTGCAAGCGGCTGGCGCACTCTCGCACTTGAGAGACGAGGCCGGGCGACGATTCTAAGTTGGGGCTATAGGTGGTTTGAATGGAGTCTACAATGAGCACACTGGGGTTAATATCGCTCACCGCTTCAAAAATGTTTTCAAGATTGGTCTCGGTTAATAGAAATAGGTTTTCCGCTTGTAGGCCAAGGCGGTCGGCGCGCATTTTAATTTGTTGTGCGCTCTCTTCGCCACTGACATAAAGCACTGTGCCAATGTTTTGCGCCAGCATATCGCTCAATTGCAAGGTGAGCGTACTCTTGCCAATGCCAGGCTCGCCCCCAAGTAAAATGATACTACCTGGCACTAACCCGCCCCCTAATACGCGGCTGAACTCTTCCACTGGCACAAAAAGGCGCTCTCCCATCTCATGGCTAACTTCGTGTAGACGTTGGGGGCGGGCGCGCACGCTTGCTGGCGGGGTGCGGTCTTGTTTGGCGCGGCGGCGTGTGACTTCTTCCACCACTTCTTCCATCGTATTGAATTCGCCACATTGCGGGCAACGCCCCATATAGCGCGGCGTCTGTCGCCCACAGTTCTTGCAAACGTATTTTGTGCGTGTTTTCGCCATAAATATCAATGTCCTAGCGCGTATTTATGCTTTATATATGCCCATTATAGCCTCGCCTGTGAGGAGTTGCGTTACAATAGGGTATCCTTTTCCCTTGTCATTGAGGAGTGTATTCATGAGCAAACAAGTGGTTAGTACCGAAAAAGCCCCAGCCGCCATTGGCCCTTATTCGCAAGCGGTGGTTGCTAATGGCTTCGTTTTTAGCGCCGGGCAGCTTGGCGTTGTGCCCCAAACGAAGCAGTTCGCCGGCGATGATGTGCAATCACAAACACGCCAAGCGTTGGAAAACCTCAAGGCAATTTTAGAAGCCGCTGGTTCAAGTTTGGATAAAGTGGTTAAAGTGACCGTATTTTTGGCAGATATTAATGACTTCGCCGCCATGAACGAAGTTTATGCCACCTACTTCACCGAAAACTTCCCCGCCCGCGCTGCTGTTGAAGTGGCGAACTTGCCGCTTGGTGGGCGTGTGGAAATAGAAGCAGTGGCGGCTTTAGATTAAAACCCAAATGCATGTGTGGGCACAGTCATCCGTCACTGTGCCCTTATGCCTGCTCAGTGTAAGTGGCGGATGATGGAGATAATTTTCCCCTGTATCTGGCATTCATCTGGCGAAACAAAAATCGGCTCCATCGTTGGGTGCGCTGGTTGCAGGCGAACGCGCCCATTTTCTAAGTAGAAGCGTTTGAGCGTCGTTTCGCCGCGTGTCGTCAGCCAAACCGCCACCATATCCCCGTTGCGCGCCGTTTCTTGCCGTCGCAATAGGACGATGTCGCCGTCGCTAATCATGGCGTCAATCATCGAGTTGCCCTGCACCTCTAGGGCGAAAACTTCGCTGGGGTCAATACCGCCTAACATATCTGGCGTCACCTCGATGGCTTTGTCGGGGTCATCAAACGCTTCAACCGGAATCGGCTCACCGGCGACAATCCGCCCATAGTAGGGGATAGCCACATTTTGCTGGGCGGCTTTAACGCTCTTTTTGCGCGCGGGAATATCTGCCACCAGCCGTATACCGCGAGAGACACGGTCAGACCGCTCTATATAGCCAGCCTCCACCAGCTTATTCAGGTTATAATTGACCACCGATGTTGAAGCAACGCCGATTTGACTGCCAATTTCACGAATGGTTGGCGGGTAACCATTCTTATCAATGAACTGTTTGACATATTGCAAAATCGCTTGCTGCCGCTTGCTTAATTTGTTATAGGGCTTTTTAGGACTCATGCTGTATAAACCTCTTAACAATCGAATGATTGTTCTAATTATAAGCGAACAGTAGTTCGATTGTCAAATATGCCCAATATGGATAAGCGTTTTAATGCTCTAACTGCTCAGCCAGCGGCTATCTTTCAGTCATTTTCCGTTGAGATGCAACTCATGCTATATTGAAGGCAATCATATCATCATACAAAA
Source organism: Anaerolineae bacterium (assembly GCA_015492875.1). Classification (GTDB taxonomy): domain Bacteria; phylum Chloroflexota; class Anaerolineae; order Aggregatilineales; family Phototrophicaceae; genus S146-30. The sequence continues at coordinate 4,484 of WGEI01000199.1, forward strand.
TGACGGTGCATGATGCGCGATTTACGACAGACTTTAGAAAATCTTGATAAGGGCATGTTACCGACCTTAGCAGAAGTTTGGGGCGTGAATGTAGAAAAACACCCGCGTCCAGAGCAATTGATTGACGCCTTGTTAGATGCGATGACCCAACCAGAAAACGCCGCGCGTATTTGGGAAAAGCTCACCGATGTGCAGCGTGGGGCGATGCAAACTGTGCTCAGTAGCGCCAATAGCGCCATGCCTGCCCCTATGTTCAAACGCATGTTTGGTGAATTTCGTAAAATGGGCGCCGGGCGTATCGAGCGAGAGCAACCGCATAAAAAGCCGCAATCTGCCGCCGAAGCGCTTTATTACTACGGCCTCATCGCCGAAGAATTCGTCATGTCTCATGGCGCGCCACAGCCCATTATCTACGTCCCTACAGATTTAATTCCCGCTTTGCCTAGCCACAAAACAGCGTATGACAATTTGGAAGAAGCCGCTGAAACCCTTGCGGATGAGCACCTGCGCTTAGAGCCTGTAGAACCTACTGAGCATGTGACGCCCGCCGATACCTCTCTAGTTGATGATATGGTGACACTACTGGCTTATCTCCGTATTTACCGCCCCTCATTGCGCAAAACGGCTGAAGAAGGCTCGCTACACATGGGCGATGAGCATGTTGCCACATTATTGCAGCACTTCCTCGTGCCAGATGAAGGGCGCTTAGAGTTCATGATTCATCTCGGCTTACAAGGCGCGTTAATTGAAGTTGTCGATAAACGGCTAATGCCCCTGCGGAATGGCGTGCGCCGCTGGCTCTCGTTAACCCGTTCCCAGCAAGTTCAAGCTTTGGCGAATGCTTGGCGAGAAAGCGTTTCCTACCGCGATTTGTGGTATGTGCCGGGGCTATATCCCGAAAACGGCTGGCCTTATGACCCCGTATTGGCACGCACTGCCGTATTGGAATTTATGCAGGACGTTGTACCTTTAGAACATTGGTGGTCATTAGATGATTTCATCACCACCCTAAAAGAAGAAAATCCCGATTTCCAGCGCCCCGGTGGCGATTATAACAGTTGGTATATTCGCAATGATGAAGATGAATACCTCAGCGGGTTCGAAAGTTGGGATGCTGTAGAGGGTGCACTGGTGGAATTCTACCTGATGGGTCCCATGCATTGGCTTGGTTTGACCGATAAATCAGACGATGCAGTTCGCTTGACCGCCTATGGCCGTGCTTTTGTCCTCAAAAGCGCTTGGCCTAATCCCCCAGAGCAAGAGGAGCCGATTCGTGTGTTGCCCGATGGACGGATGGCCGCTTCCCGCAAGGCCTCTCGCCTAGACCGCTTTCAACTCGCCCGTTTTACCACGTGGCAACACCCTGCCACTTTAGAGGGTGACCCGTATATTTACCGCTTAGATGCCGAAAGCTTGAAGCGCGCTGATGAACAAGGAATTACCCCCGCCCATATTGGCGCGTTTGTGCAGCGCTTATCCGGTGGCAACCCTTTACCCGCTTCGATAGCGCGTCTATTAGAGCTTGGGGTGGGGGATGATGCGCGGACGGTCTCGGTAGAGCGCGCGCTTATCCTACGCACAACAACGCCAGAAACGCTGGATTTTATCTATAATACGCCTGCCCTGCGCCGTTTTATGGGCGCGCGGTTGGGGGCAATGGCTGCCATCGTGCGTGAAGGAAAATGGGATGCCTTGCATGACGCGCTCGTTCAAAATGGGTTGACTGTTACGCTGATGAACTAGTGCCCTCGCCGTTCAAATATAAGTCAAGTTCGTCGGGGTTTTGGAGAATGGTATAGCGGGAGAAGGCGTCGGGAAAGTATTGCTGGAAAATTTTCATCATAGAACGGACAAATCGGTTTGCGCCCACCAAGAGAAATCCCTTGTTATTAGGATGATTGGTAGTTGGCGCTTCGGCTATGGTGCGCAAATTTTTTAAGCGGAAAAACGGTAATACTGGACTGCGAGACATATCAATGATGACATAAACGGGTTTTTCACTGCTATCTAGTAGCTCTGTTGCGCGTTGAATGGCAACATCAAGCGCTTCCCACGTCCATGCGCCCGATAGTGTATATTGTAACGCTGTCTGGTTCTCATCTACCCAATCAACTAAAATGCCCATAGGGTTCATATTTCAAACTAAGATGTGCCGGTGTATATATTATGTCATATTATGTGAATGTGTTCGATTAAGGTTGAGTGATTGTTGTTAAGCTCTTTGTTTAGAAATTAATTGAGGGTGATGAATATGCCACCGAAAAATCCCGCCCAACAACTTTTGACCATGCCACTGGCAGAAGTGCTCACGTTGCTTTTACGCCAATTTCGCCGCCCTCTGGCTGCTCAAGGTTTCAGCTTGACGATGGATGAAGAGCAAGCATTAGCCACTGCTATCGCTACAGGAGAAGACCATCCTAAACAGGTGGCGCTTATCGCCGCTATGCGCGCCGTAGTTGATGAGAGCCTCGCGCTATTGCAAACGCGCTGGGGTTTCTCCTTTGCCCGCTCTTTGGCGTCTGATATGTCTGCTATTGGCGGTTGGGAGACAACGGCGGAATTCATCGAAATTGCCAACGAAAAATCCAATGCCGAGCTGCGTATTTCTGGCGGCAGTACAGTATTGGTCTTTGCTGGCGAAGTGGCTTATGCGCCCTACTTACTGGATGTCATTGAAGCCGATAATGGCGCAGGTGATGTTGATGCGGTATTAGCCCAGCGGGCGCTTTGCCATGCGGCCAATGTCGCGCTAGATGACACCGCTTGGCTGGCGAAAGTTCAGCAGTGGATGCACAATCAAGAGAGTTAAAGGAGGGTAATTATGGTGCGGTTCTTCGCAAATACCTTGAAATGGGCGGCGCGCCTGAGTATTGGCGCTGTGGGCATAGCCGGCTTAGGCGCTTTCTTGCACCCACCTGCCCGCAAAAAAGCCCAGCAGCGGCTCAAGGCTCATGTAGATGAAGCTATGGCCGCTGCCCGTGTAGCTGCTGCCCAAAGCCGCGAAGCCACCGAAGCTGAATGGCGCGCCCGCTTTGAAGCTTATATGAACGAAGATTAGCGCCCGCTTACCGAAAGGGTATAGGGGGCTTGTTCGGTTGTCGTTGGTGCAAAGGGCGAAATGGCGATAATCACCTCATCCGCTCCATCGTTGAGCGGCAAGTACCATTGTGACGTACCGCCATCGGGCGTGGTTGGCGCTAGCCAGCGCGTCACACTCACATTATCGCCGTTATAGCTGATGGCTTGTACCCATGCTCTTTGCGGCAGGATGTTATCCGTGAGTATCCACCCTTCGGCTTGCCAGTCTTCCGTGCTGCCAGAAAAATCGTCCTCATAGCCAATTTCTGGAATGCGAATGCTATCTAAGGCCATGCCCGCTTGATTGACAGCATCATCGGTAATCATCTCAAAGCGAATGAGTACCTCTTGCCCAACATAATCATTCAGGCTAATGCTCTCTTCTAGCCATCCTCCAGACTGTCCGGTATAGCCGGGTCCATAGGCTTTTTGGTAAGGATTACTCGTTGTGGTATATGCGCCATTGAGGAGCGTCCAAGTCTCGCCCCCATCGGTGCTAATCATGACATAGCCATAATCCCAACCCTCTTCGATGTGATACCAAAATGTATAGTTGAGCGTCGCCGCAGTGACCTCGCGCAGGTCAAAAGCGCGTGTCAAACGAGTGTCGCTATTATCAGCGCGGTTGCTATACCAGATTGGCGTTTGCGTTGGTGAATCTAGGTTAATCAAGCGCACGGTTGGCGGTATCTCAAACGATATATCCAGCATGGAAACGCCGTTCAGCGCTTCAATGCGATAATAATGCGTGGAGTATTGCGCCGCGCTGCCCTGCGTGTCATAAGGGAGGTTAGTGGTGCGCCCTTCGAGATAGGGCTGTTGTAGCTGCCTGTCATTATAGAAATCATAGCCATGAATTGGGGCATAAGCGCTATCTTGAATATAGTTTGCGGCTGCCCAATCGGCAAAAAACTCATCGACACCAGGCTCGCCCATCTCCAATAACACATGATTGAGGCCGGGCAGCCCATCAAGCGGCTCTGTGCTCCACGCATTTAGCCCTTCTAACCCATAGCGCTGGAAAAAGTAGGAGACGAACAATGCAGAGCCGCCATAATGTGGTGCGGTATTGCCCGACTCTGACCAGGTATTCAGCTGGGTATATGGCGCGCTCAGGTAGTAATTGGCGTAAGTGGTATCGCCTTTGTAAATGGCATATACTTCCGTGAATGCAGAGAAGCCCTCATCGAGCCAACTATGTTCATTTGTGTCTATATTGTTGCGTATCATGTGCTGGAATTCATGTGCCAAAACGCTGATTGCAGAGAGGCCATCAGTGACGAATGCCCCCGCATCCAGATTGATGAAGAACATTTCATGCTCGTTGCTATTGGGCACAATTTCCGCTGGCAAGCTATGGTCACTCGCGAAATAAGCCGCTGTGCCGCTGCCCAGATTATGCGCCATCAGGGCATAAATACGCGGGTCATTATCGATGCCCGGCCTCGCCTCGCTGCCCCATAGCTCTCGCACTGGGTCATAAACAAGCGCGTCAAAGTCCTCTGCGATTTGCTGTACCGCGCTATCAGACACTCTGCCGCCCACTTCTACCCAGATATAGATATGGTCGCCAATCGCCCGCAATTCTGCCTCTACTTGGAAAACGCTGCTATCTAGATTAGATGCCCAAAACGTTTGGCGGTCACCCAATTGCCATTGGGGTGGGGCGTCTGGTGTTGGGGCGATGTCTGTCACGCCGTTGATACGCCGCGCTAAGTCCACGCGGTCGCGGATGGGAATCTCGGTGTTTTCTAGCGCGACATAGGTAGGGTTATCGCTACGGTCTAACAAGTCGCCACTATTTGGCTCTGGCGTCACTTCGCCAATGGCCGATGGCGCAGTTGGCGGTTGGGCAGCAACAACCGAAAAAACGGCTATCAAGGTGAATATAATCGTTATCAAATGCTGTTTATGCATAGATTTTTCCCTTAAAAACAAAAGGGTATGTTTCTTTCCATACCCTTGCTATTACTGGATGCAGATGAGAAGCTAGGCTTTATGATCATCAGATTTGTTGTTGATCATGTTGCTGAAATTGGCCATCATGCTGGTGAGTTCCATCGGTAGCACGAACTTGGTTGATGGACTTTGACCAACCTCACGCAGCGCTTGCAGATACTGCAAAATCATAGTGTTCTGGTCTAGCTTCTGCGCCTCTTCAAAGATGGCTTGCAGCGCTTTAGCATAACCTTGTGCCCGTAATTCCTGCGATTCGCGCTCGCCTTGCGCACTCAAGATGGCCGCTTCACGCTCACCTTGCGCCCGTAAAATAGCGGCTTGTTTTTCACCTTCCGCTACGGCGATAGCGGCTTCACGCTCACCATCGGCACGGGTGACAGTGGCGCGGCGTTCACGCTCGGCGCGCAATTGGGCGTTCATCGCTTCTAGCACATCGCGCGGCGGCTCAATCTCACGGATTTCTACACTGGTGATTTTCACGCCCCAGCGTTCCGTAGCTACGTCTAACCGCTCACGCAGTACATTGTTGATGTCCTCACGTTTGGCCAGCACATCATCCAATGACATTTCACCGATAATCGCGCGTAGGGTTGTCGTGGCGATATTGGTGGAAGCCCGCACCACATGGTCAACTTTTAAGACCGATAAATGCGGTTCGGTGATGCGGTAGTAGACCAAAAAGTCAATCCGTATGGGCGCGTTATCTTTGGTAATCGCCGTTTGGGCAGGAATATCGAGAAAGCGCTCTCGCAAGTCAACCTTAAAGGCCTTTTCCAATAGCGGCACAATAATCACGATACCGGGTCCCCGCGTCCCCCGATAGCGCCCCAGTTGCAGCACGACGAGCCGCTCATAATCGGGCACAACGCGGATAATGCTCAAGACGGTATACAACAAAAAGAGCACTACCCCGATTAAAATAATAACTGAAAATACTTGTGCATCTTCCATTGGTGTCCCCTTTCTAGACTAAAAGATGCTATTCCTCTTTGGGTTTATGCGGTTCTACCTGCAAAATTAACCCCTCACGAGATAAGACAATCACATAACTATTTGCCTCAACCGTAGAGGTGCTCCGTGCTGTCCATATCTCGCCGTTCACGTAAACCGTTCCCGCCCGCTCTGGTGTAATGCGTTGCTGCACGCGGCCAATTGCCCCAATGAGCAAGTCATCCTCATCGACCAGTTGGTCTTCCTGCTGGTTGCGCAAAATAGGGAGCAGAATAATGCGATGGTACACTAGCGCAATGCCCAATGTCAGCAAGATTAACGGAATGGAAACGCGCGGTTGGTCGAACATGAAAAATGCGCCAACCCCCTGTAACAGTAGCCCGACTTCGCCATAGGGTGCCCATTTCACATTGACAAATGGCAAGCTGATGAAAGCCGCAATGCCAACAACCATTAACAAGACTGCCCACCATGCCGGGTTTAAGACAGTGAGCAAAACCAGTGCGCCGCCAATAGTGAGGACGCTCAACACTTCCATGAGGCCGGTTCCGGGAATGTAGACTGCGGTGACGCCTAACCATAACCCCACAATCAACAGCAGATAAATCAAGTCAGGTGTAAAAATTTGCAGAATGTCTTCCACAGCACATCCTCCTCTGCCTTACTGTGTTTATTATACTCTTTATGTGTGTTCGGGGCGTCCCCCTATAATTGGGGGCTTGGGGTTGCAATTGCGCTTTAGCCGATGATCGCTATAATTAATCGGCAAGTTCATTGTGTCCTGTAGGTCGATATTCGACCCTTATCGAGATATGCTTGCAACCCATACCAAAGAGCCTTATGACTTCACTAGACACCCTCACCATCAACAGCGACCGTTTACGAAGCGATTTTGATGCACTGGCCGAAATTGGAAAAACTCGCGGCGGTGGTATTAGCCGCCTCGCTCTATCTACCGCCGATATTGAAGCCCGCTCTTGGTTTGCAGACCGCATTGAAGACGCCGGGCTTTTTTTACGCGATGATGACGTTGGCAATGTCAGCGGTGTGCTATTCTCTAGCCAGAAAAATGCTCGCACCTTGCTCGTTGGCTCGCATTTGGATTCTGTGCCCAATGGTGGCCGTTATGATGGGGCTGTTGGCGTCCTTGCCGGGTTAGAAGTGCTACGGATAGTGAAAGAAGCGGGTTTAGAACTGCCCGTACATTTAGAGGTGATCGACTTCACCGATGAAGAGGGCACATGGCAATCGCTCTTCGGCAGTATGGGGCTTGTCGGCCATCTCAGCGCCGCCCATTTTAGCGATATGATTGATGATCGTGGCCCATTCCGCGCCGCCTTGAAGCGCGCTGGCATTCACCCCAATGATTATCTGAAAGCCCGCCGTGACCCCGCGACCATTGCCGCCTATTTGGAGTTGCATATTGAACAAGGCCGCCAACTTTACGACGCGGCTATCGACATCGGCGTTGTCACGCGCATTATTGGCCGCACCACCTACCAACTCACGTTTTTAGGGGAAGCCGGGCACTCTGGCACCACTCGCCCAGAAAATCGGCGCGATGCGCTTAAAGGGGCGAGTGATTTTATTTTACAGGCCTTTGACCTCGTTGAAGCAGAATTCCCGTTAGGTACTTTCAATTGTGGCAATATCAATGTGCTGCCTGGTGCGTATAACATCATTCCAAGAGAGGCGCGCTTAACCGTAGAATGCCGCCATCCCGATAAGGCTCGCCTGCGCGATTTAGAGGCGGCTATCGTTCGTTTGGCGCAAGATTGTGCCAGTAAGCATAATCTCCACCTCAAAACGCATCACTTTGTTCATATGCCAGCCGCCGAAATGGATGACAGTATCATCAACACCATTCAAGAGGTTTGCGATAAGCTTCATTATAGCCACGTACCCATGATTAGTTATGCGGGGCATGATGCCCAAATCATGAGCACCATAACCCCCAGTGGCATGATTTTCATCCCCGTCGTAGAGGGTATTAGCCACAATCCTAAAGAGTACGCCGAATGGGATGATGTCGTCAAAGGGGCAAATGTATTGCTCCATACCGTTTTAGCAATCGCCCTGCGAGAGGGCACACCAGAGCAGATAAGCTATAAACGGTCATAGTAAAGGCGCAACCATAAACGGCCAAGCCGCACAATATCGCCATCTGCCAATGGATGGGTGATATGGGGAAATAGCCAAATGCCATTAATGTAGGTGCCATTACGGCTACCTACATCTTCTATTTTTAGCAGCCCGCTCTCACGGCTAAGCCGCGCATGACAGCGCGAAACCCCATAACGCCTCCCTTGAAAGCGCGTTAAATCGGCGAGGTTTTCAACCACCTTTTGGCTTTTCACGCCCAAAATGCACTGCGCCCCTTCTATAAGCT
>WGEI01000200.1 GCA_015492875.1 Anaerolineae bacterium
GCGAACTAGAACTATTCGTCCCCGATGACGATGATGTTCCGCCAGCCAACGGTGAATTTGAGTTTACGGGGACGCTGGAAGATATGGGCGATGGCTTTATCGTCGTCGCTGGCCTAACCGTTGATACTACAACCGCAGAAGTTAAGGGCACACTGCTGGTCGGTGCTGTCGTCAAGGTTCATGCTAGTTGGGTAGATGGTGCGCTTGTCGCCCGCGAAGTGGAAAATGCTGCCATGACCGATGACTTTGGCGATGATGACCAGAGTGATGATAACAGTGGTGATGAACTGGAATTCCAAGGCATTCTCGAAGATATGGGTGATGGCTTTATTGTTGTTGCTGGCCAAACCTTCGATATTTCCAATGCGGAAATTAAAAACACGCTGGTGATTGGCGACCCCGTCAAAGTCCATGCCAGTTGGGTAGATGGCGCGCTTGTCGCCCGCGAAGTGGAAAATACGGCTATGGATGACGATCATGGCGATGATAACGATGATGACCATCAGAGCGCTACCAGCGGCGATTTACCCATCAGCGCAGAAGACGCTATCGCACGTGTGCTGGAAATTTATCCCAATACCACCATTACCAGCATTGAGCTGAAAGACCGTAGTGGCGCATATTATTGGGAAATCGAGACGAGCCATGATATTGAGCTAGAAATCGATGCGCAAACAGGCGTCATCCTCCGCATTGACCAAGATGGCGGCGATGATGCTCGCTTCGATGACTATGACGACGATGGCAGCGTCGATGATAGCAGCGGCCACGATAATCGTGATGATGACCGTGATGATGACCATAACGATGACCGTGATGACGATGACCACGACGATGACCGCAATGACGATGACCACGACGATGATTAAGTTGCTCTTAACGATGTAACAGCCTTGATGAGCGCCATGTGCTTTCCCCAAATTTCCCACCTAAAACATGGCGTATGGGCGAGGTTCTCTGTACTGGCGACCTCGCCCTTTTTTATGCACCAGCGTTGGCCTTAATCGCTTATCAACAGAAATCGTTTTTTCTGCTACAATAGTGCGTCGGGCAGCAAGAAATGATGACAGGATAAATAGGGCATGACGCTGCGGATATATAACTTCCTCGGACGTGAAAAACAAGAATTTGTTCCTCTCGAAGAAGGGCGTATAGGCATGTATGTTTGCGGGCCTACAGTACAGGACTACGCCCATCTAGGACATGCGAAGACCTATATCTCTTTCGATGTAATTGTGCGCTATTTGCGCTTCAGTGGCTATGATGTTCTCTATGTACAAAATATCACCGATGTGGGGCATCTACTAGAAACGGGCGAAGACCGCATCCTCAAGAAAGCGCAGCAGCTACAGGCCAAGCCGATGGCCATCGTTGAGCATTACATGCGTGAATACTTTGCCGATATGGATGCGTTGGGCGTGCGCCGCCCCGATATTTCCCCCCGTGCCAGCGCGCACATTCCCGAACAGATTGAGATGATTCAGCGCCTTTTAGAAGAAGGCCATGCCTATGAAGTCAATGGGAATGTCTATTTCGATGTGACCACCGCCCACGACTATGGCAAACTTTCCAACCGCCGCATTGAACAACAACAAGCTGGCGCTAGAGAAGCGGTGCGCGATGAAAAGCGCAATCCAGAGGATTTTGCGCTATGGAAGCGTGCCGAGCCAGAGCACATTTTGCGCTGGAATAGCCCATGGGGAGAGGGTTTTCCCGGCTGGCATATTGAATGTTCGGCCATGTCTCGTAAATATCTTGGCCCTACCTTTGATATTCATGGCGGCGGCATTGATAACATTTACCCCCATAACGAAAACGAGATTGTCCAAAGCGAGTGCGCCAACCACGCTGAATTTGCGCGTTATTGGATGCTGGTGGGCACGTTGCTGGTGCCAGACCCCATTGATGGCACGCCAGTGAAGATGAGCAAATCACTGGGGAATTTCATTCGCATTCGTGACGCCCTGCAGCAATACCGCCCAGAAGTGTTGCGGATGAACGCTCTCAGCGTGCAATATCGCAATCCCGTTGTATATAGCGATGAGGCGATGCAGTCCATGCAAGCGGGGTGGGAACGGCTTTATGGCGCGGCGCGTCTCGTTCGCCAGCAGATGAACACCGCACCAGAAACTGACGATGGCAACGCATTTCTGGAAGTGCTGGATAAAACCCGCGCCGAGTTCATCGAAGTGATGGACGATGACTTCAACACGCCCAAAGCCATCGCCGCCCTGCAAGAATTGACGCGCGAGGTCAATAGCTTGCTCAATAGCGACCAGACTATCGGCCTGAGCACGCTACAGGCGATTAACACATTATATGAAGAGCTTGGTGGCGAAGTGCTGGGGCTTATCCCCGCTGCCGAAGCTGAAGCAGGTGGAGATAGCCGCCGTGAAGCTGGCCTGATTGAGCTATTGATTGAGTTACGGGCGAAGGCGCGCGCAGAGAAGAACTATGCCGAAGCCGACCGCATCCGTGACCGTTTGCAAGCGCTGGGTGTCGTCTTAGAAGATCGCCCAGATGGGACGATTTGGCGAGTACAATAACCATGCCTGATTTTATCTACGGCCACTGGCCTATTATCGAAGCGATGCGCGCTGGCCGCCGCGCGTTTGAGCAGTTGCTCATCACCAATACAACCGAAGAGCGTGGCGCTGTCAAAACCATTGTGCAGATGGCAGAAGAGCGCGGCGTGCCAATTCGCCGTGTGCCCAAGCGCATTATCGATGATGTTGCCAGCGGCGCTAACCATCAAAATACTGTATTGCGCGTGAGTGAATATCCCTATACCGATGTTGAGGATATCCTCACACTAGCCGCGCAACGTAATGAACAGCCTTTTATCCTGCTGCTAGACTTGCTCAAAGACCCGCAGAATGTCGGTAGTTTGCTGCGTGTCGCCGATGCTGTCGGGGTGCATGGTGTTATTCTACAGGAGCGCCGTAGCGTTGGCGTGACGCCAGCTGTGGTCGCTGCTTCTTCTGGTGCGGTGGAGCATTTATATGTGGCACAGGTGACAAATCTGGTCAACGCCATGAAAGACTTGAAAGAGAATGATGTCTGGTTAGTTGGGCTGGATTTAGGGCCAGATGTGCCACCATTAGACCGCACTGATTTGAATATGGCGATTGGTCTGGTTCTCGGTAGCGAGGGCGAGGGCATGCGCCGTCTGGTTCGTGATACTTGTGACCTTCGCCTCACTTTGCCCATGCGCGGTCATGTTGCCAGCTTGAACGTGGCGACGGTTGGCTCAATTGCCCTATATGCCGCTTGGCAAGCGCGTGGTTGGGAGGGCTGGCAGACGGAATAACGCCCGCGCGCCCGAAAGTAACTATAAAAAATGGTAAAATAGGGGCGATGTGACTTAATCGCCCCTTTGTCGGCTATAGCGTACTTACCGCTAGCTGGTTTTGAGAAAAGAGGTTAAGCGATGATCAACGATGTCTTAAAAGAAACTCGTGAAAAAATGAAAACTTCTCTGGCTGTATTTGAGCAGGATTTACAGGGAATTCGTGGCAATCGTGCCAGTACCGCCCTCGTTGACCGCCTAGAAGTCGATTATTACGGGCAACCCACCGAGCTGCGCCAGCTAGCCAGCATTTCAACGCCAGAAGCGCTGCAAATTCTCATCAGTCCCTATGATAAAACCGCGCTGAAGAGCATCGAACGCGCTATTCAAGAGGCCAATATCGGCGTTCATCCCAATAGCGATGGTAACGTCATCCGCTTGAATATGCCGCCGCTGACGCGCGAACGCCGTCAAGAGC
>WGEI01000201.1 GCA_015492875.1 Anaerolineae bacterium
CCACATGCCTGTGTTATCACGCATACCGTGAATAACGGGGCTACGGCAGATGGTAATTATGACAACCTGAGCCAATCGTTCAATGCACAGGTCACAGATAATGAAGTTGGTGGCTCTGTGATTGCTGAAGAATCGTTCAACAGCTATGCCCCCGGTTCACTAGATGGCGCTAGTGCTGGCGGTGGCTGGGCAAGTAACTGGACGGCCATTGATGCGCTAGCACAGGTTGTTGATACATCTGGCAACCCGATGACCTATAACGTCTCTGGTGGCGGCACTGTCAATGGTGGAAACCGTGCGTTAGAAGTGGTGGGCAATAATAACAACATTGTCTACCGTCAACTGCCATTGCAAACAGGCGATGAGGTTTATATCAGCTTCCTCTTGCGCACCAACTCTGGCACAACGCTAAATAACAACGACTTCTTAGCGGTTTGGCTAGACATCACTACCTCTGGTGGGCATGGGGGCGCGCCGAACATCGGTATCAAAGCTAATCGCGGCAATGGTAGCGGACCTGAAGACATCTTCGCACGGATGAGTTCCGGTAACGAAGTTTACCAACAGGCAATGTCCAATGGTACGACTTACTTCGTTGTCGGGCGCATTTGGAAGAGTAATCCAGGCGCGGGTAACCCGTATGATCGCTTCGATCTGTGGGTGAACCCCAGCTACAGTGAGGCAGGCACACCGCAACAAACCTCTTCAGGGGGTGCGGTCTTGAGCAGCTTCAACACGCTAGGTATCCGCGTCGGCAACTTCGAAAGTGGCGATATCGCTCAGATTGATGAATTCAAGCTGGGCACTACATGGGCCGATGTAGTCCCATAAGCATCGCACCAAAGTGAGAAAAAACGGGCAGGCGAATTACCTGCCCGTTTTATTTACTTTAGTTGAGAGCAAAATGCAGTGGCTTTAGCGCACACATACTGCTACACTGAAACACAAGGCAATTGAACAACATTTGAGGGGTTTGGTGTGACGATAGCAGAAGAACGCAAAGGTTTGTTGTTTGTGCTAGTCGGGCCGGGCGGCGGCGGCAAAAACGCACTCATGCGCATGATTATTGAGCGATTAGATGACATCAAACAATTGCCAACAGCTACTACACGCGCTATTCGATCTGGCGAAACGCAGGGGGTTGAACATGATTTTATCTCTGTCGAAGCCTTCCAAAAGATGATTGCCAATGAAGAACTCATCGAATGGCAGGAAGTACATCCGGGGCGTTTTTATGGCGTACCGAAGCGCACTGTAGAGAAGGCAATTTTAGCGGGGCAAGACCGTATTGCTGATATAGAAGTGCTTGGGGCAACTATCTTACGCCAAAGATACCCAGATAACACAGTGCTTATTTTCATCAATGTGCCCGGTGACACGGTAGAAGACCAGCTAGCAATTTTACGCGAGCGGATGGAGGTGCGCGGCGAGCCAGAAGAGGAAATTCAGAAGCGCTTGCGCCGTACCCGAATGGAATTGCCATATGCGGCAACGTGTGATTATTTGATTATCAATGATGACATGGATGCCGCAGCAGAAGAGCTTTATAGCATTATTAAAGCAGAGCGCTGTCGTAGGCGTTTAGTGAATCACCGCGCGCATATGGGGATGCCCCGCCATCGGCTGGCTTATCTTGCACAAGCTATTCCTGTATATGGTGAAGAAGTGTTGTTATGTGACCATGCTCCAATTTATCCGCAGGTGATACTCGCACAAGGGGAATTGCCCAACGAAGCAGCCCAGCGAGCAATTCAACAATACTATGGTGATGCGTTTGAAGGGTATATTCACGGCACAACGGCAAATCGCGATTTTATTACACCGGTAGGCATAGCCACCCAGCAAACAGCCTTCGCTCATTACTTCACTTTTTATTATATTTACCGCCTTGACCACTATATTCCTAATCCTCCCAAAGGGCGATGGCTGCCGTTGGCCGAAGCACCGTTACCAGATATCATTGCATTGGAGCAACTAGCAGACCTCATTAAACGTTAGTCATGGAGGGCAAGATGTCCTTAGAAGACATTCACCGTCAAGCAGGGGTGCAATTAGCAGCTGATGGCATTCCTTTGCATTATGGCGATTTGGCTGACGAGTATCGAGCGTCGTTAGAAAGCGGCGTGTTATTAGACCGTAGCCATGAAGGGCGCTTAAAAATTCTGGGGGTAGACCGTATCGATTTTCTGCACCGTATGTCTACCAATGACCTGAAAACAATGGCAGAGGATGAAGGGCGACCAACGATTTTCGCCAATGCTAATGGGCGGATTTTAGATCGTTTGCTTATTTACAATCGAGAGGATCATTTGCTCGGCATCACAGAGCCAACACGAGCTACTCCGCTAACCTCATATCTCCAGCGCCACATCTTCTTCAATGACAATGTGCAGGTGCAAAACATCTCTGGGGATAGTGCGCAATTGGCTTTACACGGTCCACAAGCGACTGCTTTCATTAAGCACTTATGGCCACAAGCGGCTGACTTGGGTGTTTTTCAAGGGATGCCTGTAGAACTTGATGGCGTGCCTATTTATCTGGCCCAAAGAAAGCCATTGATTGGGGCACATTGGGTGATGGTTATGGCTCGGCAAGCTGCATCACAGGTTTGGCAAGCGCTTTTGCAAGCTGGTGAACAACAAAAAATACGCCCAAGCGGGAGCTTGCTTTACCATATACTGCGCGTGCGGGCGGGCAGGCCGGCTGCAGGCAGTGAGTTACAGCGCGATTACATTCCTCTAGAATTGGGGCTATGGGATGAGGTGAGCTTTAGCAAAGGGTGCTATACCGGGCAAGAAATCATCGCCCGTATGGAGAGCCGTGGAAAGCTTGCGAAGTGCATGATGCATATCACGATGCAGCAACCTATTGAGCCACCGTCTCCGATATTTCATGATGAGCGCGAAATCGGCACATTAACGAGTTGTGCACCAACACCAGATGGCGAGGTTTTTGCGTTAGGGGTTATAAAAACTGCATTCGCTGAAGCAAATTTACCTGTAACAATAGGTGAACAGCAAATAGCTGGCACCTTGAAAAAGTATGCGGGGATACAACGCGCACACGCAGATAACGTATAGGTAAAAGAAAGCCTGTGGAATTCGAGCTGTTAGGAGTTAAAGCATGGTAGAAGTAAAGCTGTGGCAACGCATTATTGGCCTGCTACTCGTGCTGATGACTGCGCTATTTCTGGTTATCTGGGCATGGAATGCCGCATTTCGTATCACGGTACTAGCGCCAGATAGACTGCGCGCCATTTTGAATGATAATCAAATTTATGCGGAAATCATTCCACAGGCGTTACCCTTTTTGATTGATTCTGTCAACCCAGAAATCCCCTTGCCTCCAATGTCTGAGGTGGTCGAAATCATTGGGGATGAGGCATGGCGAGAGGTAACAAATACCCTATTACCACCCGACTGGCTGAAAGCAGAGGTCAAAAGAGCTGCGAGCGCTTTCCTGCATCTCATTCAGGGTAATATCAACATCCTAGATGAATCGCTCAATTTAGAGCCACTCGTCAATCGGCTACAGGGAGAACCAGCAGAGCAAGCGGCAGCATTGATTTTGGATGCTGCGCCAGCATGCACCGCGCGCCAACAAGCCATCATACAGGCGGTGGTGGCGGGCGAAACCGACGAGCCATTGCCCATATGTAACCCTACAACCTCGCAATCTCGTGAACTTAGTATAGGCGTCATCACAGGAACGTTGAACGTTATCGGCGATGTATTTGAAGAGCGCGTTATCACCTATCGAGAGTTATTTGGATTACAAAATCCTGAGGATGTGGAGGTGATACTTTTGCTCTTCGAAGGTTATAACCGGCTATCACTAGGTTTACTGCTGGGGGCTGGGGCGTTGCTCTCATTAATTGTCGTCTTCACTGTACGGTCGTTAAAATCATTTGGGCGGTGGATTGGGGCGACGCACATCGTTGCGGCAATTACCGCTGTTATTCCCCTGCTTTTGCTATCGCTGGCATTGGTCAACATGTTCTCTCAGGCGTTAAATGTCTCTAATGAGGCTGAGCGCATTCGTGTATCTTTAGTCGTCAACACTCTACAGTCTGGATTCACTAGCTTCAGCAGTATTGTATTGATGTTTGCTGGCGTATCGATGATCATTGGCATTATTTTGCTTGTTGTAGCCATGTTCGCGCCAGGTCGGTCACCGATGATAACAACAGGCGCGGTTTTGATGACGCCAGATGGACAGGTGGTGCAACTCACTGATTCGCAAGCCGCAGAAGGCGGAATACCCACACCAAAGTTGGAGCGCCAAGAATAGGCTTACTGAGGCGGCGGACTATCGAAAAATAACGACCACCATAGCGTCCATGGCTCTGGGGATGGTGGCTCGGTCACAATGTTGACAAGCGGCACTTGTTCAATAGGTTCATTCGTCAACTGAGATTGAACTGGAACAGGAATAATGAGGATTTCGCCCTCGCGCACCATTTTACCTTCGGAACGCGCCCATGCCTCTACAAAAGCATCACTAAGCGCATATTCTCGTTCTGCGATGAGGCGTGCTTGCTCTTCACGCAAGGCTTCAATCTCCGCCATGACTTCATCTCGAAAGGATTCTAAGGGTTGGCCTGCGGTGATGCGGCTACTAAAACTCAAAGTGAGCAGCAAACCGATAGCCAAAAAAGCAGCAAAGGTGATTTGTACGCTGGTCACGCGCCCGCGACGGCGGCGAGGTGATTGTGTCGGAGGGTGTTGGGTCATAAGGCGTTAAACGTGTTTCCAAAGATAACTTTTAAGTTCATTTTAGCATAAAATAGGAAACGCCCAGACCATCAAGCCTGAGCGTTTTTGTGCCGAAGGTGGGAGTCGAACCCACACTCCCGTAATGGGAACTACGCCCTGAACGTAGCGCGTCTGCCTATTCCGCCACTTCGGCTCATTTAACATGGGGGATTATAACAAGAAGACGTATAAAGTCAATGGTAAAGCGTAGGCTTTTCAGCCAATCTGAGCGTGTTATAATGCCGAACGCAACGTAGTCAAAGACAAGACATATAGGGCTATGAAACGGAAAATCCTTCTCGTCATCATTGTGATATTACAGGTCAGCATTGCCTCAGTTCTGTTAGCACAACAAAGCGATACTGGGGTTACGGCAGAAGCACCTATTCAGGCGAATTTGCGAGCTGAGCCGGGGATTGAGTCGTTACAGGTAGGGATTGCTTATCCGGGAACGATTTACCCCGTTATTGGGCGCAGCAGCACTTTCCCGTGGATACTTTTGGGTAACCCCGTAGACTTCCAACCTGTTGGTTGGGTGTTTTATGACAGCACAACGGGGAATGGCGTTGTGACAGTCACCGGCAATTTGGCCAATGTGCCGATTACAGATAACGTGCGAATTAGTGATAACCCGCCCACAACTATAGCGGCAATTTCCTCTCCACAAAACACGCCATTAGCAAGCCCTGCTGCGCCGGTATTGGCAACGCCCTCGCCCACAGTGTATTTCAATGTCACGGGTATCGTTCAAGGCGAGATTAATCTACGCTATGGACCAGACGCCAGCTATGAACGTATTGGCGTGGCACAAGAGGGCGATAGGCTGCGGATTACAGGTTGGCATACGCAAGCGCCGTGGGTGCAGGTTGAATGGGACACGTCGCCAACGGGGTATGCGTGGGTATATATTGATTTGCTGGAGATAGAGGGGGATTTATATAGTTTACCCTCAATCAGCGTCTTGAACCTCAACCTGCCGACATTAACACCAACGCTTCCTGTAGTTC
>WGEI01000202.1 GCA_015492875.1 Anaerolineae bacterium
AGACAGCAACGAAGTAGACCGCATGCGCGTTCCACGCCGTCCAGTGAATGTCATCTTCTTCACCGCACATCAGCAAAGGCACACGCGCTTTAAGCCATGCCTTCGCTTCGGTGAATTGATTTTGCGGGATATTGAAAGCGATATGGTAAACATAAGCACCCTCATCCCCCGCTTCAAAGACGAGACGGGTTTCGCCCGCATTCAGGGCGAGATGCCCGTCGGCGGCTTCTTCGATTGGCCATGATAGCGTTTCGCCATAAAAGGCGAACAGCTCCGCTAAACAATGGGTCTTCAACCGTAGTTCTACAATATTCAACGTTCAACCTCTGCCTACTAGACGCAGTGTGCGCGTAATTCTTACCGCCCTTATGTTAAACCTATATCAGAATTCGCGCTGCCGCATCGCATAACGGTGCGGGCTATATGCGGCGCGCCTGTGGCGGTGTTATTGCAAACTGCATTGGGGGATGAGCGGTTAAGAGACGGTATCGCCGTTTGTGCTCTCGGAGGCCTGCGTCTCTTTGGCGCGGAACACGATGAGCGTTGTGCCCATTTGGATGATGTCGCCATCGCGCAGGGGGCGGCCTTTCTCGCTCACGGGGTTATCGTTGACAAATGTGCCGTTACTACTGCCGAGGTCATAAATCACCCAATGATTCTCGGCACAATGCAAACGCGCATGGGGGCGCGAGACTGCCGGGTCTTGTAGGGCGATTTCCCAATCGGCGTTATTGGTGGCACGGCCTACCCGCACTTCTTCCAGCAATAGCGGGATGACCTGCCCCTCTTGGGGGCCATTGCTGATGATGAGCGAGCCTTTGCCGCCGGCCATAGTCGCCGTAATGACCGTGCCTTTTTCTTCGGCGCGGTCGCGCTCTTCCTGTGTGACTGTGGCAGAAAAGACGATTTCCGGCACAAAAAGGCGGATGCGGTCGCCAGAAAAGAGGGGATATGGTTCGGTAATTTGCTGGTCGTTGATGAATGTGCCGTTGGCACTGCCGAGGTCGGTGATGACGAACACGCCATCTACATAGCGGATGACAGCGTGTTGGCGCGAGACATGTTGCTCTGGGATGTGAATATCATTGCTAGAAGAACGGCCAATCGTCGCTGTGGCGCCTTCCTCTAAGATATATTCTTGCAAAACCCCTGTCTTCGGGTCTCTCCATGATAGTTTTGCAAGACCTTTCACATTAATCACAACGCAAACCCTGTCTCGTCATTAACGGTTTGTTTGTAGTATAGCATAGGCCAAAATTTTTGCTGAAATGAGGCTAAATATAAAGTAAATGCTATCGCTACGCTTAACCTACGCTTCATCAGGGCTTTTTGGCATCTTCGGCCTTATCGGGGGCGGGGGCATTGCGCGCTGCCCATTCTGTATCGCCCATACCCGGATGCCATTCATCGGGGAATGCGCCCGTTGCGCGGGTGACAATCCAACCGCCAAGGTCGCGGGAGATGCGCTCTAGATATTGCGGTTGTATCCACGTGACAGTATCGGTTTGTACTGCGCGGGCGCCGGCTTCTAAAAAGTCGCGCGCGTCCTGTGTGGTATGGATGCCGCCTGCGCCAATAACAGGGATGTCATCGCCCAGCCTGCGCACGAGATGCCCTACCAAGCGCAGCACCATTGGCTTGACCAACGGCCCATAAACGCGCCCACTGACCAACCGTCCACTGAGTGGGTCACGGGCAGTGCCTCGTGGTGGCGCGGCAATCACCAATGCATCCGCGCCCGCGTCGGCGACGGGTTCGGCGATTTCTGGCGCATCGAGCAGCGGCAGGCGCACCAGTAGCGGTTTTTCGCTGCGGCGTTTGGCATCACGGGTGAAGAGGGCGGCATCTTTGGCGCTGATGTCGTCGGGTAATCCTAATTCGATGGCGGCGATGCTCTCCTCTTCATCAATGCGGCTGGCGCTTTTGCGGACATGCTCTGGCGAGGTGGCCACCAAGTGCAAAATCAATGGCACGGGCAAGGTTGACCAAAAATCACGGTAAGCGCGCAAGACGCGGCTCAAGCCGGGGTTGGGCAGGCCGGTATGGAGCAACATGCCGCTATCCAGCGGGACGAGGCGCGTACCACGTGCCGGCGACCAAGACTCATAAGTGACGGGGTTGGTGACGATAGCGCCCAGTTTTTCATATTTAATCAGCTTGCGATAGGCATCGCCATAGCCAAACGTGCCGGCAGCGGGCATGACTGGCGTTGTAATCTGAAGCGCATGTTTGCCATCACGGGTGATTTGTACGGTCACGTTTCACCTCAACCGGTGTGTAACATAAAAAGAGGTTTCGTGACCTCATTATAGGACAAATTGCCAAATGGTGAATACCCCCGCTATTCGGGGGGAAGTGTTTTGCAGGTGTGATGTAATGGCAGGTTGGCGGCTATTCTCTCAAGGCTTTTGCTGAAAACCCGACTAGCCCTGAAACAGGGCGTTGGGGGTGCTAAACTCCCATTTGGCTGGTGAAGGTTTTGCGAGGGTTTCACCCTCGCGCTCCCACGAGGGAACGAAGTCCCCTCGACCCCATTGCTCGGCACTGCGTGCCGAAGAATGTGATGATGGTGAACTTGTTGCGATAGTCCATCCTAGCGTCGTGTTTGATACTATCCCCTAATAGGATTTTTAAGGACGCCAGTCCTTAAAGCGGGGGTTTGGGGGTGCTAAACCCCCATTTGGCTGGCGAAAGTTATTTTGCGAGGGTTTCACCCTCGCGCTCCCACGAGGGAACGAAGTCCCCTCGACCCCATTGCTCGGCACTG
>WGEI01000203.1 GCA_015492875.1 Anaerolineae bacterium
CTATAGGGGCGTCGCCGCAGCCCATCAGTTAATTGCCCGCCGCGGCTAGTGTCTTTATAACCTGGTGGCGAGCCGATTAGCCGCGCTACCGTATGCGAATCGTGGAATTCAGACATATCCAGCCGCAAGATAGCTTCTTCACTACCAAAAATGACTGTGGCGAGGGCGCGTGCCAACACCGTTTTACCAACTCCAGACGGCCCCAGAAACAAGAACACTCCCACAGGGCGGTTTGGGTCGCCTAGCCCGGCGCGCGCCGTGCGGATGGCATCCGCCACAGCATGGACGGCGGGGTCTTGCCCAACAACGTAGCGGAATAACGCTTCCTCTAAGTTGCTCAGGCGTTCCCGTTCATCCTGTGTCAGGTCGGCAACGGGGATGCCCGTCCACTCAGAAAGAACGGCGGCAATATCGTTAGGTTGCACTAGCATGGCCTCGTCGATAGAAATATCGGGATGAATGCTCCGAATGGTGACCCGTGTGCAAGCCTCGTCTAATAAGTCCAGCGCTTTATCGGGCAGGCGACGGTCAGGAATATAACGTATCGAGAGACGTACCGCTGCATCTAATGCTTCTTTGCTAATGCTGACGCCATGATGCGCTTCTAGCCGTTCGCGTTGCCCCTCTAAGATAGTAATCGTAGCCTCTTCGCTTGGCTCTTCAATGTCAATCGTGCGGAAACGGCGGTCTAACGCGGGGTCTTGGGCTATGGCGCGGCGGTATTCTTCATGGGTAGTTGCGCCTATGCAAATAATTTCGCCCCGTGCCAGTGCTGGCTTGAGGATGTTGGCCGCGTCTAGATTGCTATCTATCGTATCACCCGCCCCGACGATGGTATGGATTTCATCGATGAATAAAATGACATTGCCCGCCCGTTTAGCTTCTTCAACAATCCCTACCAGCCGCTCTTCAAATTGCCCGCGCAAACTTGTGCCAGCAACCAGCGTGCCAATTTCAATTTGCACAATTCTGCGGTCTCGTAACGATACCGGAGCAGTGCCTGCATGAATGGCATACGCCAGCCCTTCAACCACAGCGGTCTTGCCGACACCTGCATCGCCGAGTAGGAGCGGATTGTTTTTCTTGCTGCGCGCCAACGTTCTCGCTAAAGCGCGAATTTCCCGTTCACGGGCAATTGCCGGGCCTATTTTGCCCTCAGCCGCTTGCGCCGTCAGGTCACGGCCATATTTGTCGAGTAGTGGCGTTGGAACGGCTTTCTCTTCGCTATTGGCTTTCTTCCATTTAGCCGAGTCACCATCTTGGTTATCCAAAAAGTCATCCGATATATCAAGAAAGCCGAACAGGTCGCTATCATCCTCATAGCCACCTTGCTCTAAAATCAGGTCATCCTGCTCTTCGGCAATGAGTTTTTGCAGCCAGTAATTCAGGTCAAATCCCATATCGACCAGTTTGCGTACTGGCACACCTTCGCCTTCTTGTAATAACGCCATGAGCACATGTTTTTCTTGGACATTTCTTTCCTCATCTTGCTCTGCTAGGAAAATAGCTAAGGAAAGCACCATCTCCGTGCGGGGCGTTAAGGGCAAAACTTCATCAAGTGGCCCATCGCTGATGCCCACTTCGCGCCGTATCTCATTGCGCACCTGTCGCGGGTTCATACCAGCCCGCCGCAGCAAACGCGTTGTTGGGCCGTTTTCATTGCGTGTGGCTGCGATAAACAGATGCTCTGTGCCAATATAGTTGTGCCCAAGGCGGCGCGCTTCTTCTGCCGCACCGCTCAAAATTTCGGTGCAACGTTCTCTTATTTCTTTTTCAGGGATGTCTGGCGAAGGTGTCACGTTCGCTTTACTTCCTTACTTTGGTTGACACACGGACGTTATCTGCCCCTTAGTATAGCGCACATTACGCCTAAATTCCCCCTTTTTCGGCTTTATCGGTACTAATTTAGAGCGATTTTGGGCGGGATTGCATCGTTCTATTTTTCAAACGCCATCTAATCGTTATAATAGGGGCATTCAATTAGGCGAACCTGCGATAATGGAAAAAACTCAATGCCAATTAATGACCCACTGATAGGCCAAAAATTAGGGGATTACGTTATCCAAGAAGCTATCGGCTCTGGTGGCATGGCGCGCGTATATAAAGGCTATGACGAAAAGCTAGACCGCTATGCCGCTATCAAAGTGATTGAGCCGCATCTAATTGCCAGTGAATTTGAGGAAGAGTATCGCGAACGCTTTTTGCGAGAAGCCCGTGCGATTGCTCGCCTTAAGCACCCCAACATCGTCGGTATTTATCAGTTTGGCCAATATGAGAATTTGTATTACATGGCGATGGCCTTCATTGAAGGGAAAGATTTGCGCCAAATCCTCAAAGAGCATAATCAACAGGGCGAGCGCGTTTCAGAAGAGATGATCATTAGCATCATTCGTGATATTGCCAATGCCCTTGATTATGCACACTCACAGGGCGTTATTCACCGCGATGTGAAGCCTTCTAATATCATGGTACAACCCGATGGCCTCGCGGTGCTGACAGATTTTGGCTTGGCATTGAATGCGGTTGAAGGCACAGTGGGGAACACGTTTGGTAGTGTGCATTATATCGCACCAGAGCAAGCCGTTTCTTCTGCACAAGCTGTGCCGCAAAGCGATATGTACTCACTCGGCGTTGTGCTCTATGAAATGTTGACGGGGCGCGTGCCTTTCGAAGATGCTTCCGCAATGAGCGTCGCCCTAAAACATATCAGCGACCCGCCGCCACCACCTAGCCATATGAATCCAGACATTTCCCCCTCAGTAGAGCAGGTGGTCATCAAGGCGCTGGATAAAACGCCGCAGCTACGCTTTGAAAGTGGCGCGGCTTTTGCCGAAGCGTTGGAGGCCGCGTTTAAGGGCGTGAGCACCGCAACCACCAAGCCAGCCATGCAGGCAGCCTCGCCTGTGCCTAGTGGAGAAACGTCTCCCACCTTGCACGCTGCCGAAGGCTCTGCGCCGCCCTTAACTCCATCATCAGACCCCAGCCGCCCATCACAACCTGATGCAATGCCGCCTCGTAGAAGTTGGCCTGCTATGGTGATTGTTGGTTTGATCATTGCGGCCATTCTTGTTGGCTCTTTATTGTTGATTGATAATGCCAATCGCAATGCCACCGCGACGGCTACAGCGATTGCATTGCGGGCGACATCAACTGCTGATGCCATCATTGCCGCTACAGGTACACAAAGTGCCAAAGAGTCCGCTACCGCCACCGCCCAAACTGAGCAAACCGCCACCGCAGTGGCCAACGCGACCGCCACCGCCCAAGCGGAACAAACCGCCACCGCACATGCCCGTGCGACTGCGACTGCCGTGGCGAAGGCCACTGCAACAGTGGCGCAATCATTACGTCAAACCGCCACCGCGGAAGCCATAGCGACAGCAACAGCTATTGCCCAGTTGGCGCAAATGGCAACGGAACAAGCAGCAGAAATTGCCACTGAAGTAGCGATTATTGATGCTACCTCAACCGCCCTTGCTGCACCAATTATCGCTACTACGCCCGCTATGACGTCATCACCCACCATGACGCCAACATCAACCGTAACACCATCACCCACCATGACGCCAACACCAACCGTAACACCATCACCCACCATGACGCCAACACCAACCGTAACACCATCGCCCACCATGACCCCAACGCCAATCCCGCGCGTCGATAATTACCAGCCAGGGGATGCCCAAGTGTTGCTACTTTACGATGGGCGCACCTTAGTTCTCATTAACCGCGACCCTGAGAATGAAGTGAATATCGAACCGCTGTACTTTGTGCAGGAACGTGAAAATGAGGACGGTCAAATTGAAGAAATCATCTTTGATGTTAATCAGGGGATATGGACAAGTAGCGGCTTCGATTTGCGGGCTGTGCCGCCCTTAGCCTGCTATCAGACGTGGACATTACTTCACCGCAACTTGCCCCGTACTGACCCGCCCGCTGATGTTTGCCGTTCGCGGCGGGGTACAGGGCAAACCTCGCGGTATTTCTGGCTTAATGAAGATACTAGCGCAACCTTCCGTGTGATGCGGGGAAGCGATGTGTTGGCCATATGCCCAGTGCAACGTCCAGAGTCCTTCACAATTCGCTCTTGCGCTGTGGATGTGCGCCGCCGCTAAAAATCATCCATCATTGAGTGTAATAGTCGGGGCAGGGGTATGGTTACTCTGCCCCGTTTGTATACTCACAGATGCCACAACCAGCGCAATAGCCAGCGCCAGTAACACTATCACCAGCAACATGAAGATGCGCCGCCGTCTATCGGGCAATTTTCCGGGGTAGGTCATATCATCAAGGCGGCCATGCTCCAATAGCCACCGCTGCAAAAGCCCCGTAGGTAGCCGCAAAGCATTTTGCCCACCATGAACTATCTCTCGGTATTCTAGGCTGCGGATGGCGGCATGAATAGCGGGCACATCTAAGGGATAGTCTGTCTCAATGAGCCACCGTTCGACTTCACGGGCATCTAAAGCGCGTTTGGGGTTGTTATATAACAAGTGACTTAGCGCGGTCAAAACGAGGCGCTCATTGCGCGAGAG
>WGEI01000204.1 GCA_015492875.1 Anaerolineae bacterium
GCGCCCGTGTATTGGCGAGCACGCTGCCACCGGGGCCGCCAACCAAATACACAACTGGGTCTGGGGCGGGGTTTTCGCTTTGCGAGCGGATGATAGCGACACCGAGCGTGATGGTGCGCGTTTCGGGGTCTTGGCGGTTTTGGGGCACAATAAACTGACCGCATTCCACTGTATAGGCCGCCGGTGTTGGGAAGGGGCAAGCTGCCTCGTCGAAGATGACGGTGTCACGCAGGTCTTCAAAATCACTATCTTGGGCGATAGCGGAGAAACTACTGACAAGCAGTGATACCAGTAATACTAGGCGAAAATGGGATAAGCTATTTTTCATCATGGGCTTTCTTCTTAACTACGACACAAAAACTATTGAACTGTGAACTGCATCTAGGATAGACGAGGGTGTTACGCATCGCAAGGTTTTGAGCGAGACATTCATATGGCACTAAGGTGGGGCGAGCGCGTAAATTGAAGCGGCTAAGCGTTATGAGGAGCGGTAATAACAAAAAACGAACCCCCTACCGGGTGGCAGGGGGACACAGGGGGAAACAGACCATTACAAGTCTTTGGAGACTGCAATTACTGTAACGGTATATTACCACACCCTTGAAGAAAATTCCAGTTTTTGTTGAATATTTTTGGCAATTGCCTCAAAATTAAGGCTGTTTTAATTGTTCAATGTGCCAAAATGAACGGCACAGGCCGAAAAACCTGCGCCGCTAAAGTTTTGCCATAGCGTTTGCGATTATGGTGTTACATCCACAATCGGAATGTCGAAATAATCACCTTGAACGATTTCGAAGAAGGGCGAATAGACCCAGCCAACCGTATTCTTCCATAGCACTTGCCACCAAACGCCATTAGAGCTGCGCGCTAAGACGGGCACAAAGCCGCCCCACGTCACCCGCCCAATCTGGCGTGAGTTGACCGTGGGGAATTCACGCAGGCGCACAGTTGCACGGGACTGCGCCAGCACGCCGGTATCGGTGAGGCCAGCAGGTAGAATGGTGGTGTTGGCGCTGACAACTGGTGGGGTGAACTCATTGCCGTTGATGAAGACATAATAATACCACACCCAGCCTTGTTTATCGGCCATCTGAATGAGAAACCACGTTGCATCTTCATTGCGCCCGACCACTTGGTAGGTTTGCCCACGAAAGACGCGGTCAACGACATTGCCGCCTGTTGAAGGTGCATCGCGCACATTGAGCACTGCGGCACGGATGACCGTCGCGGTGATTGCGCCGGCGGGGATTGGCGGGAGTGCGGTGGCGGTTGGCGTGGCGGTTGGGCCAGCGGTCGCATCTGGTGTTGTCCCGCCAGAGAGTTGCCATTGCACCAGAACAGCGGCATCGCCCGTATATTCCACATATTCCACCACCACCGTATGAGAGCCAGCGGTGAGGGTGACGTTGGCGGTGAACGTCTGGTAAGGGCCTGTACCAAAGGCGTCGATGACCAGCACACCATCCACAAAAACGCGGATGGCGTCATCGCGGCCAGCGGTAAAAGTGTAGACGCCATCGCTGAAGGTATGCGTACCCGTCCAGCGCACCGAGAAGTTATCGGCGTTGATAAAGCCCGGAATAGGGCTACTTGTGCCCCATGTGAAATTAATTGCTTGGTCAATAGTTGTGATGTCTGGACTGCCGGAGAAGCTGGTGTTATTGTAATACTGCGCCGTCCAATTAGAGCCAAACTCCTGGGCGCTGCTCATGGGCGACAGGCTCATGAGGGCGGCGAATAAAAGCACGAGGGTTGTGATAAAGATAAGACGATATTTCATCATCATAATTTCCTTTTGCAGCGTCCCACGCTCATGGGCGCGGTTGCTGACCAAACCACATATAGATTGCTCATTACAAGTATACCCACGAGTGGGTGATTGTGCATATCATACCTTAGTGGGGGGATAGGATAGGCGGGAAACAAAAAACGCAGAGCCTTCACCCTGCGCTTTTCGATAATGGGGAAAGAGAGATAGATTACTCGTCGCTGGTTACGGCTTCTGTTGCTTCTGCCTCTGCCTCTGTAGGTGCTTCCGCTTCACTGAGCAGCGTGGCCTTATCGACCATCGCGCCGACAATCTGCTCAATTTGCTCTGGGATAGTACCGCCACCGAGCAGTTTCGCCATGGCATTAATCGCATCTTGCGCACCTTGCCGCCGTGAAGCATCGAGGCCAAGCGAGGCGACGAAGTAATAATCATCTTGAATGTATTGACGCGCCAATTGCTCAGCATCTACGCTGAAGATACGCACTTCATCGGGACCGATATTGGCCTCCTCTAAGGCTTCTACCGCGCCAAATGCGCCAGCGTCGTTGATACTGAGAATTACGTTGAATTCCACGCCATCATCTAGCAAGTTTTGCA
>WGEI01000205.1 GCA_015492875.1 Anaerolineae bacterium
CCTGTATGTAGTGTATGCAACACGAGTGGGGGCAGGGGGAATTGGTACACCATCTGCGCCTCATTATGCCCATCACCAAAATAAGAGATGTTCTCTTTATGCGGCACATTGGTTTCTGTAATCAATAGAGCATAAGGAGCAACGGCATCTAGCACATCGCGCATTAACTGAATGACGAGGTGTGTCTGCTCTAAGTGAATACAGCTTGTCCCCAATTCCTTCCAAAGAAAGGCAATCGCATCCAATCTAATCAGCGCTGCCCCTTGTTCGATATAGAACAGCAATACCTTGACCATCTCTAACAGCACTTTGGGATTGGCATAATTCAAGTCCACTTGGTCATCGCTGAATGTTGTCCATACGAAACGCTTGCCGTTGGCCGTATCAAACTCCGTGAACAGCGGCAATGCGCGCGGACGCACCACTTTATCTATAAGCTCTTTTGGGGGCATCGCTTCAAAGTGAATGAAATAATCCCTATAAGGCGCTTCTCCCCGTAAAAATCCCTGAAACCAGGCGCTTTTGACCGAAATATGGTTGAAAACAGCATCAAACATCAAACGAAATTTTTCCCCCAATTGCCGCACATCTTCCCATGTGCCAAAGGCGGGATGAACTGCCATATAGTCAATGACAGAGAATCCATCATCAGACGAATAGGGATAAAATGGCAAAATATGTACGCTGTTGATAATGGGGTGAATGGTCTCTATCAAAAATCGGCGCAATGTATTCAACGGCGCTTCATTGTCTTGCTGCACTTGGTCAGCATAAGTAATCAACACCACATCTTTTTCCGAGAGTTGGTAAGGTTGCTTCCCCCCACCGCCAACCTCTTCTAATAGTGTTATTAGCTGTGATGCAGTCTGCCTCCCTGCCGCATCGCCATAAATACGAATGAGTTTCTCAAGGATGCGTTGACGTATCTTTTCGCTGAGTTGTGTTGTGCCCATAGTTTTCGCCTTTCTGCGTTAATGTCATAACATAGCTTGTATTTTCGTTCAATAGATTGCAGAAAATTCCCCTGAACTCGAATAACTTAAACGATTAATTTTACCGCTTTTGTTGACACCCAAAACGTTTTCAGTTATAAAATGAATAATCCGAAACGTTTGCAATTCGGGTAAAAATCATTTGCGCTATATATCGCAAACTATTTTTTAGATAAGGCCGTTTTTATGTCGCCTGTGACCTTAAAATCAATTGCTAAAGCAACAGGCTATTCCATTACAACCGTTTCGCGCGCGCTTGGCGGCCATACAGATGTCAATGAGGAAACCCGCCGCCGCATTTTACAAGTCGCACAGGAGATGGGCTATCAGCCTAATCTCGTTGCGCGCCAACTCCGCAGCCAGCGTACTTACACCATCGGCCTAATTTCTCCCAGCTATATGTATAGCCACGAAGATGATTTCTTCGCCCTGCTCATCAAGGGTATTGGCCGCGCTGCCGCTCGCCACCAATACGACCTATTGCTTAGCTCTCACCTGCATGGCGATGATGAAATGGATGCTTATCGCCGTATCGTTGGCGGCAATCGCGTGGATGGCGTTATTGTTGCCCGCACCTACCGCGATGACCCCCGTATCGCCTACTTAAAATCCTTAAACCATCCCTTCGTTGTCTCTGGGCGTAATGCCCCCGGATTGCCAAACGACTTCCCCTTTATCGATGCCGATAGTCAACTTGGCATCCATATGATGGTCAGCCATATAGTTTCACAGGGGTATCGGGAAATTGGCCTCATTTTGCCCCCCGACGACCTCGCTTTTACCGGATATCGTTTGGCTGGCTATCGTGATGGCTTGGCCGAAGCGGGTATTGATTATCATGATGAATATGTCATCTATGGAGACCTGACCCTAGAGAGTGGCTATCAAGCGGCTAAAACCCTTTTGGCGCGCGCCCCACAATTGACCGCCATTATCGCCGCTAACGACCTCATGGCATTAGGGGCGATGCGCGCTGTTCAAGAGCAAGGGTTTCATGTTGGCCATGATTTTGCTATTGGCGGTTTTGATAATATCCCCGCCGGGCAGCATACCTCTCCTTCGTTGACCACTGTAAGCCAGCCCATCATTGAAATAGGGGAACGGCTTGCAGAGATGCTTTTCCAGATTATTGAGGGCGAAACACCAGCTGATAATGGCCTGCTCATTGAACCCACGTTGGTGATACGTGCCTCAACCAATCACGCCCATAATCAACCGTAGAAAGGAGGCGCTCTCCGACACGTATTTGTTTGTTCGTAAATGCAACAAGCATCGCTAAGCAAATGTTTTATTTGGAGGTAAAACAATGAATCACCGTAAATTGCTCGTTTTAGTCACTGTTTTCGCGCTCTTACTCTTGTCACTCCCTGTTCTCGCTCAAGATGATGGCGAAATCACCATTACTTTCTGGTCGACAGAGTTCCAACCGGCTCGTGTAGAGCGCCAGCAAGCCATTATTGACCGCTTTGAAGAGGCCAACCCTGGCGTGCGGGTTGAGCTTGTCGTCGCCGATGAAAACCTCATGGATCAGCTCATGACGCTCAACCTTGCCGCTGGTACCCCGCCTGATGTGGTGTTGCATCCGCTACAACTCACGGCCAAATGGTATAATCAAGGCCTGCTCGATGCTGATTTTGCCACATCCATCATTGAGTCGCTTGGCAAAGAAACCTTCAGCCCTGGCGCACTTGCCCTGATGGAAGTACCGGGCGAAGAAGGCCGTTATGCCGCCATCCCCGCCGATGGTTGGGGGCAATTGTTGCTTTATCGCCGCGACCTGTTCGAAGCTAATGGCCTAGAGCCACCAACAAGCTATGACGCCATCATGACAGCCGCTGCTGCACTCCATGACCCTGATAACAATATGATTGGCTTCTGTGGCCCCAATCATCCCGGCGAGGTCTACACTTGGCAGGTCTTCGAACACATTGCTCTGGCCAATGGTGCGAGTTTCGTAGATGACGAGGGCAATATCACTTGGACTTCACCAGAAATGGTGGAAGCCATCCAGTTCTATGCTGACCTCATGACCAACTATGGCCCCACAGAAAGCGATTGGTACTGGCTGCAAACCCGCGCCGAATACCTTGCTGGCAATTGCGGCATGACTATTTGGTCACCTTTCATCCTCGATGAAATGGCCGGTCTGCGCGATTCTGTGTTGCCCACTTGTGAACAATGCGCCGATGATCCGGCTTACATTGCCCGCAATACCGGTGTGGTTTCCGCGATTACCGGCTACAGCAGCGATGTGCCCGCCGCTTGGGGTAGTGTCTTCGCTGTTGGCCTTGTCCCCGGGGCAGACCCCGCCGCGCAAGCATTCGTGGAATTCTGGATGACAGAGGCCTACCTCGATTCACTGGCTGTCGCGCCAGAAGGCAAATTCCCCATGCGCCGCGGCACTCCAGATGACCCCACCGCCTTTATTGAAGGCTGGTCAAATCTGGATGTTGGCGTAGACCGCAAAGCCCCATTGAGCGACTTCTACGATGCAGAAACATTGAACACCATCGTTCAAGGCGCAGATGGCTACATGCGTATGGGCTACGATCAAGGCCAGCAACTGCTCGCCAGCGCTATCGGCTCACAATTCTTCATTCAAGAAAACTTAGTCGCTGTGCTCAATGGTGACTTAACCGCTGAAGAAGCCGCTGAGGAAATGCAAATCGCGACTGAAGATATTCAGGCCGAACTAACCAGCGAGTAATCCTCTCTCAGCAAGGGAAGGGCGGGCGATGGCTCGCCCTTCGATACGTCATTTGCTCAACCAGTTAATGGCTTAGAGAAGGCCTTTCCCATGTTGGAGTTTATTTTAACTGTTCTAATTTGGGCTTTGTTAGGTGGCGTGCCAGGGTACTATGTTGCTTATGTGCGCCAGTATAACCCCCGCCATGGCGTTCTTGTTGGCGCGTTATTGGGCGTCGCTGTCGGCGTGTTCGGTGTCGGTTTAGGTGCAGTCCCCAGCGCCACCCATGCTGTCGTGATGTTACTAGAG
>WGEI01000206.1 GCA_015492875.1 Anaerolineae bacterium
GCACAAGTGTTTTCAAATGAAATTGTTCGTTTTAGAACCCAAAAATTGCTAAATTAAAAGCGGTGGTTCTCAGCGGAGATGCAAAATTTCTTGAGCATCGTCCGTTAAGTGTCATAAGTTAAACGTTTTAGTCTCTCGGAGGGACGCATGTTTACACGCAAAAGTTTGAGCTTATTTCTCGTGCTCATCTTTGTGCTGATGCTCGGCGTGAGCGTTCAAGCGCAAGATGACCTCGTCTTCCCGGTTGGCGAAGATGATCGCTTCCATTGGGAAGACCTAGACCGCTTCTCCGAAATGGATCTCAGTGGCCAAGAAGTCACGGTTTTCGGCCCGTGGCTTGGCCCCGATGAAGAATTAGTAACTAGCATTTTCGCTTACTTCGAATACGCAACCGGTGCCGATGTTATCTATGCTGGTTCTGATAGCTTCGAGCAGCAAATCGTCATCGACATTCAGGGCGGCAGCCCCCCGAACCTCGCGGTCTTCCCGCAGCCGGGGCTAGCAGCCGATATGGCTGCTAATGGTAGCCTTGTCCCGCTCGGCGACGATATGCGCGACTGGGTGCTGGAAAACTACGCTGCTGGCCAATCATGGGTAGACCTCGGCACGTATCCAGACGAAAACGGCGACCCGCAGTTCTACGGCTTCTTCTACAAAGTAGACCTGAAGAGCCTCGTTTGGTACGTCCCCGATAACTTCGAGGATGCCGGCTACGAAATCCCCACCACGATGGAAGAACTCATCGCCCTTAGCGAGCAAATCGTGGAAGATGGCGGCACGCCTTGGTGCATTGGCCTCGGCAGCGGCGACGCTACTGGCTGGCCTGCTACTGACTGGGTAGAAGACCTGATGCT
The DNA here is from genome assembly GCA_015492875.1 of Anaerolineae bacterium. Classification (GTDB taxonomy): domain Bacteria; phylum Chloroflexota; class Anaerolineae; order Aggregatilineales; family Phototrophicaceae; genus S146-30. The sequence continues at coordinate 855 of WGEI01000206.1, forward strand.
GCGCCTGCACCCGCCTGAGGTGTACGATGCTTGGGTGACCAACGAACTGCCCTTCAATAGCCCAGAAGTGATCGAAGCGATTGAACTCTTCGGCATGTTCGCCAAAAACGATGACTGGGTTGCTGGTGGTAGCGCCGCAGTTGCCTCTACCGACTTCCGCGATAGCCCCGCCGGGCTGTTCACCATTCCGCCCCAGTGCTACATGCACCGCCAAGCTAGCTTCATCCCCAGCTTCTTCCCCGAAGGTACAGAGCTGGGCGTGGATGCCGACTTCTTCTACTTCCCGCCATTTGCGGAGAAAGACCTCGGCAATCCGGTACTCGGCGCGGGCACGCTGTGGGCAATCACCGACGACAGCGAAGCCACCCGCGCTTTGCTGGACTTCCTGACCACGCCACTAGCGAACGAGCTATGGATGGCACAGAGCGGCTTCCTCACCCCGCATCTCGGCGTCAACCTCGATGCTTACGCTAATGACACCCTGCGCAAGCAAGGTGAAATCCTGATGAACGCCACCACCTTCCGCTTCGATGGTTCAGACCTGATGCCGGGCGCAATTGGTGCTGGCGCGTTCTGGACGGGTATGGTGGACTACGTCAGCGGTGCGAGTGCTGAAGAAGTTGCCGATGCAGTTCAAGCAGCTTGGGATGCGATTAAAGAAGACTAACCCTTCTGCTGAGTAGTGACGCTTCACAACGGGGTGGCTTGGTGGTCACCCCGTTGTCATATCCAACTCGGTTGAGCAGAGCCGAAAACGACCGAAGTAGACGGAGGTCACAATGGAAGGACAAATTCTAGAGGCAATTGTCGCAATAGTGGTCGGCATTGCAGCTGTCGCCCTATATTACGTCGGGTCGAACTGGCTGCTCGACCGGGTATTTGCCGACCGCGTCGCCCCCGATGGCACGGTGATTAAAGCGTATGACCGCCTGCGAGAGCGCGTCCGCCCGTGGCTGTTTGTGGGGCCAGCCCTCTTACTGCTGGGCTTATATCTCGTCTATCCCGCCATTCAAACGTTCATTCTCAGCTTCTATAACTCCAATGCCGAACGTTTCGTCGGGCTATCCAACTATGAATGGGCGTTCAATGACCCCGAATTCCAGCAATCCATCGGCAACAACGTTTTGTGGCTGTTGATTGTGCCCTTCACTAGCACTGCGCTAGGGCTGCTCATCGCCGTCCTCGCTGACCGCGTGCGCTGGGGGGCTATTGCCAAATCGCTCATCTTCATGCCGATGGCGATTTCTTTCGTTGGCGCTAGCGTCATCTGGAAGTTCGTCTATGATTTTCGCGGGCCGGGTAACCCGCAAATCGGCGTTTTGAACGCCATCGTTGTCGCCCTAGGCGGAGAGCCGCAAGCATGGATGACTATCCCCTTTTGGAACAATATCCTGCTCATGGTCATCCTCATCTGGATTCAAACGGGCTTCGCCATGGTCATCCTCTCGGCTGCCTTGCGCGGCGTACCCGAAGAGACCCTAGAGGCCGCCCGCATCGACGGCGCAGGCGAAGTGCAAATCTTCTTCCGCATCATGATACCGCAAGTCATGGGGTCTATTCTCGTCGTTTGGACAACCATCACCATCGTTGTGCTCAAAGTCTTCGACATTGTACTCGCCATGACCAACGGCCAATGGGATACCGAAGTGCTGGCCAACCTCATGTATGACTGGATGTTTCGCGGTGGTGGCGACTTCGGGCGGGGCAGTATGATTGCCACGGTCATCATGGTCGCGGTCATCCCCATTATGATTTGGAATATTCGGCGCTTCCGCCAAGAGGAGGAAATGCGATGAACGTCCGTATTCCCATTATCAACCTCTCCATCGGCGGCTTATTGGCGCGGCTGTTCCTGTTGTTCCTCGTGATTATCTGGACGGTGCCAACCTTTGGCCTGTTCGTCAGCTCCCTGCGTGATAAAGACCAGCTCATCATCAGCGGCTGGTGGACGGCCTTCCAAACGACACAGCGCAACGAACAAGGGCGCACCGCCCCCGCCGACGAACAAATCGAGCGCGATGGCGTGTATGTCATCGAAGGCTCAATCTTTGAAGAAGGCGCGAACAAGAGTATCGTCACCTATGGCGGTGGCTTCCTGCCCGGCGAAATTACCGACTACCGCGCGGGCGAGACCATCACCACTGAAGAAGGGTGGAGCTTTACGCTCAATAGTGACGGCACATATGTGCTCACCTCGCCCGAACCATTCGACTTTGAGCGCGGCAAACGCTTCTTCTATGTCGCCGAAATTCCGCCGACATTCACCTTCAAAAACTATGAAGAAGTGCTCAATGCTGAAGGGCTGGGGCAATCGTTCATCAACACCTTCACCGTCACCATCCCCTCGACCATCATCCCCATTGGCATCGCCGCCTTCGCAGCCTATGCCTTCTCGTGGATGGAATTTCCCGGGCGGCGCTGGCTCTTCTACCTCGTCGTGGGCTTGCTCGTCGTGCCGTTACAAATGGCACTCATCCCGCTCTTGCGCATCTATAACACCATCGGCATCGCCAAAACTTACCCCGGCATCTGGCTAGCCCATACTGGCTTTGGCCTGCCGCTGGCCATTTACCTATTGCGCAACTACATCGGCAGCCTACCGCGAGAAATCATCGAATCCGCCAAAATTGACGGCGCAACCCACTTCCAAATTTTCGTGCGCCTCATCCTGCCGCTATCCGTGCCGGCCTTAGCGGCCTTCGCCATCTTCCAGTTCCTATGGGTATGGAACGACTTGCTGGTGGCGCTGGTCTTCTTGGGCAAACGCCCCGACCAAATCGTCATGACCTCTAAACTGCGCGAATTGCTCGGCTCTCGTGGCGATAACTGGGAAATCCTCACCAGCAGCGCCTTCATCTCCATCTCCGTGCCGCTTATCGTCTTCTTCAGCCTGCAACGCTACTTCGTGCGTGGCTTGCTGGGCGGCTCGGTCAAAGGTGGCTGAAGCAAACAGCAGCGGGTTGGTGGGGACGCTATCGTCCTCACCGCCCTCGCTCTATTTCCCCAACAAAATCACCACACTGCGCGCCCCAACCTCATAGCGCGCTTGATTTTCTAAGCCTACCTCATCGCCCACTTCACAAATATCATCTGGTGGCAGCAAAAAGGTATCGGCAAAGCGATGCCACTTCATATAATTGGGCAAGCGCGGCAACTCAAACACATGCGCATCCCAGTGCATATTCATCGCCACATAAATATACTCCTGCCAGCCATCGCCCCCCGCGCCACACAGCATAAACGCCAACGTGCGCACATAGTCCCCCCAATCCGGCTGATATGGCAACACACCATGCCAGCTTAGCGCCGTCTGCCCCATCCCACATTCGCCCCCAGAGATGAAATCGGGCTGGCGCAAAAGGGGGTGCGCCTTGCGAAAGGCAATCATATTTTTGAAAAAGCGGAATAAATCCCCATGTTGCTCCCATAAAGACCAATCCAGCCAATTCAACTCGTTATCATGGCAATAGGTATTGTTGTTGCCCCGCTTCGTCCGCGCCGCCTCATCGCCCATCAACAGCATCGGCACGCCGTGGCTAGTGAGTAAAATCGCCACCGCATTACGCATCATCCGCGCCCGCAGGCGCAACACATCGGGGTTATCCGTCTCCCCCTCCACGCCACAATTCCAGCTGAAATTCTCATCCATGCCATCGCGGTTATCCTCGCCATTGGCCTCATTGTGCTTGTGGTTATAGGCGAACAAATCGTGCAAAGTAAACCCATCGTGCGCCGTGATGAAATTAATCGACGCAGTTGGCCCGCGATGGCCATACAAATCCGGCGAACCTTGAATGCGCAGCGCCACCGCCCCCACCATGCCACTATCGCCCTTCAGCCAACGGCGGATAGTATCGCGGTATTGCCCGTTCCACTCTGCCCAGCGCCCATAATCGGGAAACGCCCCCACTTGGTACAGCCCGCCCGCATCCCACGCCTCGGCGATGAGCTTACAATCGGCCAGTATAGGATCATGCGCCAGCATTTCAATCAGTGGTGGATTGGCCAGCGGTTGCCCCTGTTGGTCACGCCCTAAAATCGACGCCAAATCAAAGCGGAAGCCGTCGATATGGTACTCCGCCACCCAATACCGCAAGCAGTCCAGCACCATCTGCCGCACCACCGGATGGTTGGCGTTCGTTGTGTTGCCCGTGCCGCTGAAATTCAGATATTGTCCCTCTGGCCCCAGTAAATAATAGGTCTTATTATCAATCCCCCGAAAAGAAATCGTCGGGCTATCTACCCCGCCTTCCCCCGTATGGTTGAACACCACGTCGAGAATGACCTCAATCCCGTGCCGGTGCAACTCCTTAATCAGCGCCTTCAGCTCATCAACCTGCATCCCCAGCACGCCCGTCGCCGCATAGCCCGCCTTAGGCGCAAAAAAGCCAATCGTGTTATAGCCCCAATAATCATAAAGCCGCTCACCCGTCAGCGGGTTATGGCGCGGATTGATGAACTCGTCGAACTCAAAAATGGGCATCAACTCTACCGCATTCACGCCCAATTCCAGCAAATAGGGAATTTTCTCGCGCAAGGCAGCAAAGGTCCCTGGATAGCGCACACCAGAAGACGGATGGCGCGTGAAGCTACGCACGTGCATTTCATAAATCACCAGTTCTTCAATCGGGCAGCGCAGTTGGCGGTCGTGCTGCCAATCAAAATCATCGTAGATAATGCGGCTACGCAGTGGCTGCCCTTCGCCCTCGCCCCAAACATCACGCCCCGTAATCGCCTTCGCATACGGGTCTAACAAGCGATTTTCATAATTGAAGTAATGGCCATTGCGCGGGTCATAAGGCCCATCCATGCGGAAGGCATATTCAGTCAACTCCACATCGAGGTCAAACACAATCACCGCCCACACATTCCCCGCCCGAAACTCCGTCGGAATAGGGATTTCGGCACAAGGCGCATCCTCGCCCCGACGATATAGCACCAATGTGCAAGCAGTGGCATGGCGCGAATAAATCGAGAAGTTAATCCCCCCCGGCACATACGTCGCCCCAAATGGAAAAGGGCGGCCAGCACGCACGCCATACCCCGCGATTGTGTCAGTGGGATACAAATCAATCCGTTCCATTGCGTATGCCCTCCCACAACATTGCCCATATCTCTATACTACCCCAAACGCCTCCATACAAAAAACGGGAGCACGTCCCGCGAACAATGGGAAGGGGGTTTACCACCCCCAAGCCCCCGTTGTTGTTGATGGGGACTGACTGCCCCCAAGCCCCCGTTTTAAGGACTGGCGTCCTTAAAAATCCTGTTAGGGGTTATCACCAAACATGGCATTAGGAC